>CALZGT010000084.1 GCA_945787235.1 uncultured Prevotellaceae bacterium | reverse complement strand
CCAGCTCATGATTCAGCAGGGTGGTGACCTCACCCTTGCCGACGTTTCAGTGCCCAGTTACCACGTCAGCTTCTGCGTCAGCTTCCAGTCATGACACCTGCCACCTTGGTTCTGTCATCTCTGTGCTCTCTTTTGGGTCATTTTTATGTCTGTATTTCGCGTAGAATGCCTTTTTTACAGTTTTTTAGCAAAAAAACGACTAAAAGTTTTCTGTGTTTGACAAAACTTATTAATTTTGCAAAAAAATATTATTCATGTACGTAGAGGCCTTGGACGAAATACGTTGTCGTATGAAGAGGGCGGATTTCATAAACATCTGGCATACCGCTTGGAAATATGTTGCAAATAAAAAACAATAAATAAAATCTTTTTAATTATGAAGAGCTTACAAAAGTTATTTTTTAGTATGGGTCTGGTCGGCTTGGCGAGCAGCATGTCGGCTCAGACAAAACTGGATTTTGCCAAGGATCTGAGTTATCCTCAGCCCGCGACCCCCGTACTGTTGGACAACTATCAGTTCTCTACCTATTATTCGGATGCCAGGAACGTCCGCAACCTCCTGGGCTATGACATGTTCACGGCCAAGACCTCGGTCAAGGACTTCAGCATCAGTCCTGCTGGTGCCACCTATGCTGTCCTCTTTACCAGCGGCAAGACCGCTCAGGTAGGTGTCTATGATGTCGTGCTCTCCAATGCCAAGGCACTTGCCCTCCTCAAGGACCTGCCCGAACCCGCTGCCCTCTGCTATACCGCCGATGGCCGCGAACTCGTTGTGGTATGTCACAACGGAAAGGTTTACTACTACAGTACCTCCACTTGGACCGTCACCTCTGAGGTCATGCTGCCCACAGGCTCTGCAGCCCAGAAGGTCATAGCCAGCGCCGATGGCAAGTTCCTGGCCGTGACGACTCCTGGCAATGTGGTCATTGTCAACAACGAGACCCGCAAGGTGCGCCTCTCTCTTGACCAGTCCAATGCTGTGAAGGACGTAGCCTTCTCTGAGGATGGTACCCTCTTTGCCGTCCTGGCCGGTACCTCCGTCAAGCTCTATTCCACTTCCGACTACAAGAACTTCACTACCCTGAATGTCGATGGCAACACCACGAACGCGGTCAGCATCCATCCCGACGGCAAGTATGTCTGCGTGGCACACGATGGTGGTGTCGTTTCCTTCTTCAATATCTACGACCCCAGCGACAAGGTACAGTTCACCGAGCCCAGCAGCCAGATGAACTATGTACGTTTCGTCAAGGACGGCAAGAAGAACGTCTATGTATCCTACAACACCGACGATGCCATCCAGTACCGTCAGCTCAAGGGTTTCCTTCCCCACTACACCCGCATCGTGCAGCAGGAACTCAACGACCGCATGATGGAGTGGTGCAAGCGTCGCGACGGTGAGACTGAGGCTGCTTTCCAGAGCCGTGTCACCGAGGAAGCCAAGGCTCGCCAGAAAGTCCTCTTCGCACAGGAGATTTCCACCAACCTGGCCAGCACCATGGGAGCCGTGAAGCCTGTCAGCCTGGGCAAGTACAACGCAGCCACCCAGACACTGGCCCTGAACATGGAGGGTGCCAAGCCTGTCAACCTTCAGATTCCCCCTGCCGAGGCTGCTACCTTCGGAAAGGCCAGCGACCTCGTCGTGTCTGACGTGAAGTATGGTGTGACCAATGATGACCAGTTGGCCGTAACTTTTGCCAAGGTGTATAACAAGGCCACGGGCAAAGAGTATATCTACAACAACTCTGATGAGGTGAACCTTGAAGTGATGAAGACCGACGATGCTGCTGTATCGCTCGACCTCATCAAGCAGGTCAATGCCGAGGAGGCCAACCTCAAGGCTGTGACCAATGATGTTGTGGAGGAGGCCGTTTCCAAGAATCTTATCTCCAACCACACGCACATTAATGTCAGTACGCGCGTAACTACCGACAACGATGCCAGTGGCAAGCTGGTGAAGAACTACAACGTGGATGTAGCCTATACCGTCGATGCTGAATACTCTATCACCGAGGACTTCGGCCTGGGCAAGTACAAAATCGAGGAGTCCAATGCCGCTGTGGCTACGCTCAAGGCCATCTGCAAGGCTTTCGAGGGTGAGTTTGCGAAGTACATCAAGGCTGGCAAGAAGGTCATCATCAAGGTGACGGGTACAGCCGATGCCAAGCCCGTGCTCCGCAACATTCCCTACAATGGCTGTTACGGCAATTTCAATCAAGTTCCCTACTATCTGGATGGTAACCTCAGCAGCATGACGGTGACCAGCCAGACTGGTGTCACGACCAATGAGCAGCTGGCTTTCCTCCGTGCCCAGGGTGTGCGCAACTATCTGGAGAAGCACCTCCCCAAGCTCAAGGATATGAAGACAGACTACCGTACAGGTGTGGAACTTATGGACAAGGTCGGTGGCGAATACCGCCGTATCAACGTGAAGTTCACCTTTGTAGATGCTTTCTAAGAGTAATATGACATAACAATGGGAAAAGCAAAGTTTTACATCATGTTTCTGTGGTTGTGCCTCCTGACCCAAGGGGTCGGGGCACAGGGCCTACAGGAAGCTGACGCGTTGTTTGCGCAGTACAAGAGCCTCTCGTCCAACGGTACGAAGGAGAATGCTGAGACGTACGACCTCATCTTGTCGTCGTACAAGGGCTACGCAGGTGTCGTGAAGCAACTGGAGCCTGCTACCTCAGAATATGTGCGTGTAAAGAGCACTCTGCTGGAGATATTTCCCAAGTTGTGCGAGGCTGCCTATTTCTATGCAGACCTCCAGAACCATGAGAAGGCTCTGGGCTTTGCACAGGCATACATCGAACTCTCCCTCCTGAACGTCATGAACAGCGAAGCTCTCTTTGCCCGCCGGGAATACCCCATGCTGGCCTATTTCGCTGCCATGAACACGTATTTCAAGAAGGACTATGAGACTTCCATCCTGTACTTCCAGGCTTACCTGACGACCAAGGATGACCAGAACCGCGAGTCGGCTTTCGAGAACCTCACCCGCGTCTATTATGACCTCAAGCGTTTCGACGACGTGAAGTTCATCGCCGAGAAGACTCTCCAGCGCTATCCCAACAACTGGAACGTAGTTTCCATGGGAGTGGATGCCAGTACCATAACCCGGGATGACATTCGTCTGCCTTTCTTCCTGGAGCATGCCCTGGCCATCGAGCCCAACAAGATAGAACTGCATGTCATCCAGGCTCAGCTCCGCGAGCGTGAGAAACGCTATGCCGAGGCGTACAAGATGTACGAGGAAATCGGCAAGAGCATGCCCGACAATGCGGATGTCTATTGCCATCTTGCCTTCAATGCCTACAATGCCGGTACGCAGCTGCTCGACAATGTCAAGGGAAAGAAGAGCAAGAAGGAGGTGGCTGAGGCCAAGCAGAAGGCCAAGGAGTATTTCTCCAAGGGAGTGCCTTATTTCAAGGACATCCTCAACAACGACCCGTATGCCTACAACATCGCTCACGCACTGGCCATGTGCTACAATGTCATGGGTGAGAGCACGAACCTCAGGCAGGCCAACCAAACCTTGGTGAGTCTGCGGGGAAAGGCTGTACAGCCCGGTGACGCTCCCAAGCTGGTGGCCAGTTACAAGCCCTCCCGAAACGTCAATCCCGTGGAGATGGAAGCCGGCTCAGTGGAGTCAACCTCTGACATCGACCAGGACATCCCTATGTTGGGCATCAAGAACGCCAACACGTATGTTGTGGCCATCGGAAACGAGAAGTACAAGCACAAGAGTCAGGTGAGCTTCGCCCACAACGATGCCAATTCCATACAGGAGTACTGCTGCCAGATGTTCGGCGTGCCCCGTCAGAATGTGCATCTGCGTAAGGATGCCACCCTCTCTGAAATCAAGGAGGAGGTACGTTTCCTGAAGGAGATTACCAAGAACTCGCCCGACACCTACGACATCATCTTCTACTACGCCGGGCACGGCATTCCCAACACCGAGACAGGAGGTGCCTATCTCCTGCCTACGGATGCCACGGGTACCGACTTTGAGTCGTGCTACAGCCTCGACAAGCTCTACAGTGAGTTTGACGAGATGCAGGCCAAGCGTGTCGTGGTGCTCCTGGATGCCTGCTTCAGCGGTGCTACCCGTACGGGTGACATGCTCGAGGATGCCCGTTTCGTGGAGTATGATGCAGAGGAAGGTGACATCAAGGGGCATACCATCGTGTTCAGTGCCGCACAGGGCACGCAGACCGCCCTGCCCTACGATGACAACCAGCATGGCTTCTTTACCTATTTCCTCTTGAAGCATCTTCGTGAGAGCAAGGGCAACATCTCCTTTGAGAGGTTGGGCAAGCTGGTCACGAAGGACGTGGCGAAGAGTGCGCTCACTTTCAAGAACAAGAAGCAGGAACCCAAGCTTAGGTCATCCGACGAGAGTGACCCCTCGTGGAAGGAAGAATTGCTTTTCAACGTGAATGAATAAGACAAATAAACAAAAATCAGATATGAAGAAAATTATTCTATTGGCCTTATTGGCCGTCAGTGGTGCCACTGCAATGGCCCAGAGTACCCGTGAAGTGAAGGGTACCGTAACCGACAAGTCCGGTAATCCCATTCCCGGCGTACGTGTGGAATCGAAGGGAAGTACAGAGACCGTCGTAACCGATGTCGATGGTTCGTTTACCATCAAAGTGCTTGATACTGACAAGAAGGTCGTTGCACGCTATGCTGGTCTCAAGCCCAGTGTCAAGACCGCAGCAGACGGTATGGTCATCGTCATGACCCCCGGCAGCAGCAACAAGGGTATCTCTGACGGAGAGCGCACCTGCAATTGGTTTGTCAGTGCACAGGGTGCCCTGAGCCTCGGTGACATCTACTCCATTTCCAAGGGCAGCAAGGACATGAGCGGCAAGGTCGGCCTTATGGTCGGTGTCCTGGGTAAGGTCGGTGCTTACGGTAAGGTGATGTTCTGTCCTGACGATGACACGGACTGCGAGGTCTTCAACAGTGTCAGCCTTGGTATCAATGCCCAGATCTGCAAGGGTCTCTATGGTTACCTCGGTGTGGGCGGTGGACAGGTGTTCGGCTGCTGGAAGTCTTCAACCGCCGTCAACCACTACGGTACGCTCTTTGAGGTGGGTGTCATCGGCAAGTTCGGCCGTCACTTCATGCTCAATGCGGGCTATACCATCAACACCGACTTCGACTGCAAGTCCCACGATATCAACCTCGGTATCGGCTACGTGTTCTGATAACAGTGGCTTACTGAGCAACCATTAATGCCATCGTGTCAATGAGATACTACCTGCTATCCTTCCTGCTCCTTCTGTGCGTCTGCCCTGCCGGCGCACAGAAGGGCAAGAAAGTGACTGCCACCTATCATTACGTTTCCAACAACGCCAATGAGTCGCCCAGTGAGGCAAAGGAGAGGGCAGTGATGCTGGCCAGGACTCAGGTCTTGTCCCAGGAGTATGGTACGATAATCTCATCCGTGAGCATTGATGTGAACAAGGCTGTCAACGACAGCACCACCAACGAGTTCTTCTCGCTCGATGCCTCCGAGATAAAAGGGGAGTGGTACGAGACAATCAGTACCAAGTTCGGCAAGATAGAGTATGACGAGCGTGGTTTCATCATCGTTGACGTAGAGACCAAGGGGTGGATACGTCCCATAGAGACGCAGCAGATAGACATCGATGCCCGCATCCTCTGCAACGGTACCGACCCGGAGCGCAACCTCCTGCGCAAGGCATTTTTTCAGGACCGCGACAACATCTACCTCTATTTCAAGTCGCCCGTGGAGGGATATCTGGCCATGTATATCGTGGATAACGATGAGAGCATGACCGTGCAGTGCCTCCTGCCCTACGCCCGCCAGACGGATGGTATATGCCACGTGGTGGCGAATAAGGAATACACCTTCTTCAGCAAGACGCTTGCCGAGGATGTCTATGCCCAGGTGACCCGCCAGCTTGTCATGCGCTGCCGCAATGACGTGGACTACAACCACATCTACATCCTCTTCTCTCCCCGTCCTTTTACCAAGTCCAACGACATGGAGGTCAACGACAACCTGCCCCCGCAGCTCCCCTACAAGAAGTTCCAGGAATGGCTCGGACGCAACCGGCGTCGCGACCCGCAGATGCAGGTCCAGAAAGTCATGGTAGAGATAGCCAAGCCAAAGTAGGGGCATACTCTTTTTCCGATGCTTCCCAATCCGGCGCGCTGCCCGAATGCGGTACTCCCGCTTTCAGGCAGCGCGCCGCGTTTTCCCATTTTTTTTCCTTTCCCTTTGGCCGTATCGCTGAAAATGTGTACTTTTGCAGAAAATCTGTGTACATGCAAAGCGACCTGAAGGAAAAGACAGCCCGGGGGCTGATGTGGAGTGGCCTGAACAACGCCGCCACACAGGTGCTGAACCTCGTCTTCGGCATCGTCCTGGCCCGTGTCCTCACCCCCGAGGACTACGGTGTGACGGGCGTGCTCGTCATCTTCTCTACCATAGCCTCCAACCTGCAGGACAGCGGTTTCTCGCAGGCCCTCATCAACCTGCCTCGCCCCACGAAGCGCGACTACGACTCCGTCTTCTGGTTCAACGTCACGGTGAGCCTCACCCTCTACGCCCTCCTCTTTGCCTGCGCTCCCCTGCTGGCCCGCCACTTTGGAATGCCCTGTCTGGTGGGTGTGTCGCGGGTGACCTTCCTGGGCTTCGTTATCGCCGGACTGAGCATCGCCTCTGGAGCCTACCTGCGGAAGAACCTCAGGAACCGCGAGATAGCCATCCTGAGCCTCACCGCCCTGCTGCTGAGTGGCGTGGTGGGTATCGGCATGGCGCTGCGGGGCATGACCTACTGGAGCTTGGTGGGACAGCAACTCACCTATATCACCCTCATCACCCTGGGCCGCTTCTGGTACTGTGGCTGGCTCCCCTCCCTCCATTTCTCCTTCCAGCCCGTGTGGCAGATGATGGGGTTCGGCATGCACATGCTCGTGACCAACGTGGTCAACACCCTCTCCGAGAACCTCCTCACCTTCCTCATCGGCAGCCACTTCCGTGACGGCAGGGTGACGGGCTATTTCACGCAGGCCAACAAGTGGAACCTCATGGCCTCCAAGATGGTGGGCGAGACGGTGGGACAGTTGGCCCAGGCCGTGCTCGTGGAGGTGACCTCCGACCGCGACCGTGAGTTGCGTGTCTTCCGTAAGCTGCTGCGCTTCACCGCCTTCCTCTCCATGCCCGCTATGCTGGGGCTGGCCCTCGTGGCCGGGGAGTTCATCCAGGTGAGTATCGGCGAGGCATGGACCGGCTGTGTCCCCATGCTCCGCGTGCTCTGTGTGGGAGGTGCCTTCCTGCCCCTCTACACCCTCTACAGGAACCTCACCGTCAGTTCCGGGCAGGGGCGCACCTACCTGTGGCTGGGTGTCAGCCAGGTGGTGCTGCAGGTCCTGGTGGTGGCCTGCTTCATGCACCTGGGCATCATGCCCATGATAATCGCCAGCGTCATTTTCCAGGTGCTTTGGCTGGGCGTGTGGCAGGCTTTTGCCCACCGTTATGTGGGGATGCGATGGCACATGCTGGCCGCCGACGTGCTGCCCTATCTGGGAGCTGCCCTCCTCACCATGGGCCTTACGTACCTGTGTACGATGTGGATGGAGCATCCCTGGCTGCTCCTCACCTCGCGCGTCCTGCTGGCCACGGCCGTCTATGTCCTGTTCATGAGGTGGCGGAAGGATGACATTTTCCAGGAGATAACCGACAAAATCATCAAGAAGAAATGAGAAAGATACTTGCTTTGCTGTTGCTGGCTGCGACACTGCCCCTTGCGGCCCAGTCACTCACCGACTATGTAGATCCCATGATAGGCACGGCCGGACATGGTCATGTCTTCGTGGGAGCCCATGTGCCCTACGGCATGGTCAATGCCGGTCCTACCCAGCTGGAGACGGGTTGGGACTGGTGCTCCGGCTATCACTACAGCGGTCGCCGCATCGTGGGGTTTGCCCAGACCCACCTGAGCGGTACGGGATGCAGTGACCTGGGCGACGTGGCCCTGATGCCGGCCAGCGGCGAGGTGGAACTCTCGCGCGAGGGACTGGCCTCGCCCTTCCGTCACGACACCGAGGAGGTGCGTCCCGGCTACTACAAGGTGGTGCTTGATGACAGCAAGATACGCTGCCAGATCACCTCCACGCGCCG
This sequence comes from uncultured Prevotellaceae bacterium, assembly GCA_945787235.1. GTDB lineage: Bacteria > Bacteroidota > Bacteroidia > Bacteroidales > Bacteroidaceae > Physcousia. The sequence continues at coordinate 1,859 of CALZGT010000084.1, read as the reverse complement.
CGTGGCCTACCACCGCTACACCTGGGCCAAGGGCAGTGGCAACGCACGCATCGTGGTGGATTTGCAGAACGGGGTGGGTGACCGTCCCCTCCACACCCGTATCATGCGCATGGACGAGCAGACCTTGGTGGGCTACCGCATCAGCCGTGGCTGGGCGGCCGAGCAGCAGGTCTATTTCTGCATACAGTTCAGTCGTCCCATGTCCGACTTCCTTGTCCGTGGCCTGGACACCCCGTACGGGGAGGCTGTCTTCACCGTAGGTCCCGGGGAGACGGTGGAGACCAAGGTGGCCCTGTCGCCCGTGAGCGAGGTGAATGCCCTGCACAACATGGCCTCGGAACTGCCCGGGTGGAACTTTGAGGAGGTTCGGCAGGCCGCTCTCGCGGAGTGGGAGAAGGAGCTGGGGCGTGTGGAGGCCGAATTCCGCACGGAGCGCGAGAAGCGCATCTTCTACACTGCCCTCTATCACTTCATGACGGCTCCCCAGACCTACAGCGACGTGAACGGCGACTACCGGGGTGCCGACCACAGGGTACACCGCTCTGCCTCCTTCGAGAACCTTACCACCTGGTCGCTGTGGGACACCTACCGGGCCGTGCATCCCCTCATGACCATCCTCATGCCCGAGCGTCTGCCCCAACTGGCACAGTCCCTGCTGGCCATAGCGCGCGAGCAGGGCGAGCTGCCCGTGTGGCACCTGCATGGCAACGAGACTTACTGCATGGTGGGCTGTCCCGCCATCCCCGTCCTGGCCGACCTGTGCCTGAAGGGTGTCGGGGGCTTCGACCGGGAGGAGGCCTACCGTGCCATCCGTGCTTCCCTGCTCCTTCCCAACCGCGGCAAGCACTACCTGCAGGAACTGGGTTACCTGCCCTTTGACGGCACGGAGGGGGAGACGGTGGCCAAGAACCTCGAGTACTTCCTGGCCGCATGGAGTGCGGCACAGGTGGCAGGACTGACGGGCCATCGGGAGGACAGCCTGCATTTCGATGCCCTCTCGCGCAACTACAGGAAACTCTATGACCCGCGCGTGCGCTGTATGCGTGCCCTGGACAGCCAGGGGCGGTTCCGTTCACTGGAGGGTTTCCGTCCCGGTCACCAGACGGGCGACTATACCGAGGGTACTCCCTGGCAATACACCTGGTTGGTGCCTCACGATGTCGAGGGACTGGTGCAGACGATGGGAGGCAAGGAGGCTTTCACGGGCAGGTTGGACTCGCTCTTCACCGCCGACGGTGACCTGGGCGACCATGCCAATCCCGACATCACGGGACTCATAGGGCAGTATGCGCATGGCAACGAACCGAGCCACCATGTGCCCTACCTCTACAATTATGTGGGTGAACCGCAGAAGACGCAGCGCATGGTGCGCCGTATCATGGACGAACTCTACACCGACCGGCCCGACGGGCTCTGCGGCAACGAGGACGTGGGGCAGATGTCTGCCTGGTACATCCTTTCCGCCCTGGGCTTCTACCAGGTGGAACCCTGCGGTGGCCGCTTCCAGATAGGCAGTCCCCTCGTGGAACGTGCCGTGCTGCACCTGCCTGGGGGACGCACCTTCGAGATCGTGACCCACGGTGCCGCCGCCGACAAACCCTGCATCCGTAAGATGAAACTCAACGGCAAGTCCTACACCAAGACCTTCCTGGACTACCGGGACATCATGGACGGAGGGAAGTGGGAGGTGTATTACTAAGTGTAGCGTGTTGTAGTGGAAGAGTCTGGTTTCAGGCTCTTTTACTTTTTTTTGAAGGTATTGTTATTTTTATCCGACAAAATGAAGGGTGATTGAAAAGGGTCATAGGGACAGGATCCTTGATTCATTTTTATAATTCCTCCAGATTTGGACAAATCTT
>CALZGT010000083.1 GCA_945787235.1 uncultured Prevotellaceae bacterium | reverse complement strand
GCGCGGAGCACGGTGGGGTCACTCTTGTTGATATACTCCTGGTACTCCTGCTGCGTCATGGCATTGTAGATGATGTTGCCGATGATGAAGCGCTCGAAGAGTACCCTGCTCTTCTGGAGCATGAGGTTGCGACGCTGCAGACCATGGCTGGCGGCATGCTGTGCGAACTTCTCCAGCAGGTTCTGGTGCGTGAGGTACTTCTCCAGGTCGGCCATACGGGAGAAGCGTGCGAGTGTCTCGCGGTTCTTGTCCGTATATTCAAAGGCAAACTGACGGATGTAGCCATGAATGACCGCCTCGCGGTAGTAGGGAGTGTAGAGCGTGGTGTCCTCAGGTACGAAGAGGTCGGGCGTGATGCCACCTCCCCCATAGACAGGCCGTCCCAGGGTGGTGTGGAATTCCTCCCCTTCCTTCTTGATGCTGTCACCGGAGAAATACTCCCCTCGCTCGTAGCGTTCGATGAGCTCCATCTCGTACTCCTCGCCATGCCCCGGCTGATAGGGTTTCTGGATGCAGCGTCCCGAAGGCGTGTAGTAACGCGCCACGGTGAGACGGATGCACGAGCCGTCCTTGAAGTCCATGGGCTGCTGTACCAGGCCCTTGCCGAAGGAACGCCGCCCCAGGATGGTGGCACGGTCATTGTCCTGCATGGCACCTGCGAAAATCTCGCTGGCCGAGGCCGAACCCTCGTCGATGAGCACCACGAGCGGCAGTCCCTGGAACGTGCCCGTCCCATCGCTGTAGTAGTTCTCCCGCTTGCTCCTGCGTCCTTCCGTATAGACGATGAGCTGGTTGCGCTTGAGGAACTCGTTGGCCATCTGTATGGCGATGTGCATATAGCCGCCGCGGTTGCCCCTGAGATCGACGATGAGACTCTTCATGCCCTGCATGTTCAGGTCGGCCAGTGCCACGATGAACTCGTTGTACGTCTGTTCGCCGAAGTTCTGTATGCACACATAGCCCGTCTTGTCGTTGACCATGTAGCTGGCATCGATGCTGTGGACGGGAATCTCCCCGCGCTCCACGGTGAAGTAGATGGGCTTCGTGGCATTACGCCGCAGTACCCCCAGCTTGACCTCCGTGCCACCCGGGCCCTTGAGGTGCTTCATGATGTCGTTGTTGGACATGCCGATGAGCGTGTCCTCCCCCGCCGTGATGATGCGGTCGCCCGCCAGCAGTCCCACCTTCTCGGCAGGGCCACCCGGAATGACCTGCATGACAGTCACCGTGTCCTTGGGCACGCTGAAGCTGATGCCGATGCCGCTGAAGGAACCCCTCAGTTCGTCGTTGGCCTCCGAGGCATCCGCCGCACTGATGTAGCTGGAGTGCGGGTCCAGTTCCTTGAGGATGAGCGGTATGGCCTCCTCGATGATGGAGTCCAGCCGCACCTCATCCACGTAGTTGTCCTGTATGGCCTCCAGGAGGTTGCCCAGCTTGTTGGCCCCCCCGTTGATGATGTTCAGCCGTGCCGTAGAGAAATGGCTCGAGTAGAAGACACCCAGAAGCATGCCCAGCACCACGCAGACGGCCATGAGGATGGGCGTAAATCTATGCTTGTTCATGTTTTATGTGTTAGGATTATCAATGGATTCAGGAACCTCGTAGCGTACGACCTCGATACCTGCCCGCCGGAGCAGGTCCACGCCGTCCGTGAGGCGGTATTCGCGCATATACACCACCCGCTTGATACCCGCCTGGATGATGAGTTTCGAGCACTCTATGCAGGGCGAGTCCGTGACGTAGAGCGTAGCCCCGTCGCTGTTGTTGCCCGAGCGCGCTATCTTGGTGATGGCATTGGCCTCGGCATGGAGCACGTAGGGCTTGCTCACGTTGTTCTCGTCCTCGCAGACATTCTCAAAGCCGGTGGGCGTGCCGTTGAACCCATCGCTGATGATCATCTTGTCCTTCACGATGAGGGCACCCACCTTGCGACGCTCGCAGTAGCTGTTCTCGCTCCAGATGGTCGCCATCCGCAGGTAGCGGTAGTCCAGTTCTTGTTTCTTGTCCATAGGAAATGCTTTATGGCTTGATGCCGTTGCGGCGCAGGAGCGCGTCGATGGTAGGAACGCCCTGGCGGAAACGGCAGTAGAGATGCATGGGATTCTCCGTGCCGCCCCGCTGCAGGATGGCACGCCGGAAGATGCCTGCCTGACCGCGGTTGAAGATGCCCACCCGCTGGAAGACGCTGAAGGCATCCGCATCGAGCACCTCGGCCCACTTGTAACTGTAGTAGCCCGCCGAATACCCCCCGCTCATGATGTGGCCGAACTGCGTGGACATGCAGGTGCCGGGTACAGACGGCAGGAGACGCAGCCGCTCCCAGACCTTCTGCTCGAACGCCATGACATCCTCCGTGAACTCCTCCTCCTGCGTGTAGTACGCCATGTCGAGGAGACCGAAGCAGACCTGGCGGATGCAGGCGTAGGCCACGTTGAAATTGCGCGACTCGCGGATGCGCTCCACCAGTTCGTCGGGAAGGGGTTCTCCCGTCTCGTAGTGACGGGCAAAAGTATGCAGGAACTCGGGTTCCACGGCATAGTTCTCCATGAACTGCGAAGGCAGTTCCACGAAGTCCCAATAGACATTCGTACCACTCAGGGACGCATGGCGCACCTTGGAGAACATGCCGTGCAGGGCATGTCCGAACTCATGCAGGAAAGTCTCCACCTCCCCCAGGGTGAGGAGGGCAGGCTTGGTGTCGGTCGGCTTGGTGAAGTTCATCACCACGCTCACCACGGGACGGCTGTCCTGCTGCGTCTCCTTGTCTATCCACTGCTCCTTGTAGTTCGTCATCCACGCCCCACTCTGCTTGGACGGACGCGGGAAGAAGTCCGTGTAGAGCACGGCCAGGAAAGAACCATCCTCATCGCGCACCTCCCAGGCCTGTACGTCGGGGTGATAGACAGGTATGTCCTCACGCAGGTGGAAGGTGATGCCATAGAGACGGGTGGCCAGTCCGAAGACACCCTCCTGGACGCGGCTCAGTTCGAAGTAGGGCCGCAGCATCTCGGCATCGATGTGATAGCGTTCCATCTTGAGCAGGTGACTGTAGTGGGCGAAGTCCCAGGGCATGAGGCAGAAATCCTCCCCCTCGCGGCTCCGTGCCAATGCCTCCACCTCAGCCACCTCCTTGCGTGCCACGGGAAGGTAAGCCTCAATGAGTTTCTCCAGCAGGTCGTTGACATTCTCCACATTCTCCGCCATGCGGCGCTTCAGCACATACTCCGCCCAGTGGCGGTAGCCCAGGAGCTGTGCCAGCTGGCGGCGCAGGTTGACGATGCGCACCACGATGTCCCTGTTGTCATACGCATTGCCGTGCGTGCAGAGCGTCTGGCGTGCCATGTACATCCTGCGGCGCAGTTCACGGTTCTCACTGTACATCATGAAAGGCGTGAAGGACGGGGCATGGAGCGTAAAGAGCCAGCCCTCCTTGCCCGCCTCCCTGGCCGCCTGTGCCGCTGCCTCCAGGGCCGTGTCGGGCAGTCCCTTGAGTTCCTCGGCAGAGGTGACATGGAGCGAAAATTCGTTGGTATCCTTGAGCTCGTTCTGCTGGAACTGCAGCGTCAGCATGCTCAGTTCCTGCATGAGTTGGCGGAAGAGCACCTTCTTGTCCTCCGGGAGCGTAGCCCCGTTGCGCTCGAAACTCTCATAGAGGTTGTCCAGCAACCGCTTATCCTGCACGTCAAGGCGCAGGCACTGGTCCTTGACCGCCTTGACACGCTGGAAGTAGCGTTCGTTGAGCATGATGTTCTGGGAGTGCTCCGTGAGCAGGGGCTGCATCTTCTGTGCCAGCGCATCCATCTCGTCGTTGGTATGGGCACTGAGCAGGTTGAAGAACGTCGTGGTGACCCGTTCCAGGGTGCGGTCATCGAGCGTGTCGATGGTGTTCTCGAAGGTAGGCGGTTCGGGGTTGTCCAGGATGCGCTGCAAGTCAGCATCCTCGCGGCGCATGCCCTCGAGCATGGCCTCCTCGTAGTCCTCGAAACGGATCTTGTCGAAGGGAACCGTCTCGTAGGGGGTGGTGTATTTGTCTAAGAAAACATTCATGATCATTTCTGGTTTGTGGGTTGTGTATTATGGATTCACTACCTCGATGAAGTTGGGCCGGAGCCTGACCTTCCCCTCCTGCTCCAGTTCGTGGAGCGCGTCGGAGATGGTCTTGCGTGCCGCCCCGAGGTACTTGCCGAGGTCTATCATGCGGATGCGCACGCTGACGGCCTGTGGTCCCATGAAGTGCATGATGTCCTCCTTCAGGTTGCGGGGCCTGGGCTGCAGGGCCTCGATGAGCCTGTTGCAGCGTACCGACATGAGGTTGAGCCAGTTGATGCGGAACACCGGGATGTTCATGAGCGTCTGGCGTATGTCCTCCTTGCTGATGAGCAGCATACGGCAGGAAGTGCGCGTACGGTAGTCGCTGCGGTAGCGGCAATGCAGTCCGTAGAGTTGTTCGGGCTCCAGCATCTGCACCCCCGTGAGGAGTTCGGTGAGGGTGTAGGTGTCCCCGTCGCTGCGCGTGATGCGCAGCATCTCCCCCTCCATGAGTACGGCCAGGTGCTGGCAGGGTTCGCTCCTCTGTATGAAGGGCTGGTCGCTGCCTATCTGCATCCAGCGGAGGTTCACCCGGTCAGCGATGTAGGCCAGGTCCTCGCCGCTGATGCCCCGGAAGAGAGGTATCTGGGTGAGCCGTTCGTATAGTTGTGTAATCGTCATGCTGAAAAGAGGCAGGTGAAGGAATATGTCAGGGAGCCGTCGCTGCGGACTCCAGGTTGGTGAATACGCGGAACTCCTCGCCCTCGGCATAGATGAGGTAAGCCCGCAACTGTTTCTGCTGCTGCAACACCTCCCTGGCCTTGTCCAGTCCCATCACCATGAAGGAGGTGGCAAAGGCATCTGCCTCGGCACAGGTGGGAGCCAGCACCGTGGCACTCAGCAGGCTGTGCTGCACGGGGCGTCCCGTGTGGGGGTCGATGGTGTGGGCTATGCGCCTTCCGTCCCCAGTGGTATAGAAGTTGCGGTAGTTGCCGCTCGTGGCCATGGCCCCGTCCGTGAGGTGCAGAATCTCCTGAAGTTCGTGGTTCGGGTTCTTGTCATCCTCCACGGGCTTGTTCACTCCCACACGCCAAGGCTGCCCCTTGTCGTTGTGTCCCTGGACGACGATTTCGCCACCTATCTCTACCATGAAATTCTTGCTTCCCCGCGTGCGGAATACCTCCGCCACCACGTCACAACCGAATCCCTTGGCTATGGCACTGAAGTCCATCACCATGCGCGGGTCTTCCTTGACGACCTTGCCCTCGCAAAGGCTGACACGGCGGTAATCTACCAACTGGCGCAGACTGTCGGTCTGTGCCTCGTCGGGGAGTTTGCCGTTCTTGTACCCGAAGCCCCAGGCATTGACCAGGGGAGCCACGGTGACATCGAAGGCACCGCCCGTGGCCTCGCTCACCTGTGTGGCCAGTCGGAACAGGGTGCAGAACATGGAGTCCGTCTGCATATCCACATTGTCGTTGATACGGCGCAACGTGCTGTGTTCGTTGAACATGGACAGACTGCCATCCACGCTGTCGAGGGCTGCCACAAGGGCAGGCTGGAGGTCTGTCTCCGCCTCATAGGTGACGTGGTAGAGGGTGCCGAAGACACTTCCCTCCTGTCGGTACCACTGCATGGCCTCCGTCTGCACGGCACGGGAAGTCTCCTTGCCATGCCTGCGGATGGCCCATACCGTGCCTGCCATGAGCAGGAACAGGAAGGGGATTCTCCATATCCAGGGTTTCTCTTTCAGGATGCGTATCATTGTTACTTATGGGTTATTGGTTATGGGTTATGGGTTATCGAAAGGGTTATAGAAGCGTTTGGGACTGTATTCGGGTTATAGTTTTTGGGGGTATAGGTTATTGGTTATGGGTTATCGAAAGGGTTATAGAAGCGTTGGGGCTGTATTCGGGTTATGGATTCTCATCCACGATTAAGCAGCCAGGAACTATAACCATTAAACTACTCTAACCCTTTCGATAACCTATAACCATTAACCAATAACCTTTAAACTACTATATATCAAACATCAGGTTCACGCTTCCTCCCCAGGTGGTGTTGCCGTTCTTGCCGAATCCCGGTACATACCACGGGGTGCCGTGACGGCTGTAGGATGTGTGCAGGCGCGGTTTGTAGCGCAGCGTCCAGCCCAGGCGTATGAATTTCCATAGGCGCGTCTCCACCCCGACACAGACCTCCAGCCATTGCGTCTTGCCGTCCAGGTCCGTGAGGTTGACGGGTATGGGAGTGCCATCCCCATAGGCCTCGTCCATGAAGTCCGGGTTTGAGTAGTCGTACTTGAAGCTCGTGAAGCCATAGCGCAGTCCCACGAGGAGGCGGTTGCCGTTGCGTTTCTTCGTGAAGCAGTAGTCGGCACCGATGCGGAAATAGGGTGCGCGCGTATGGAATATGGTGTTCTGCTCATTACCCTCGCGGTTGCACTCGCCGATACCCAGTTCAACGATGGGGAAATACTTCTCCAGCAGGTTGAGCCGTGCCATCACCTCCATGTTGGCAAAGCGACCGCCCAGGGCCTTCATGCCCAGTCCCACACCATCCACGCCGACACCGAAACCGTTGAACAGCTTTGCGGGCGGCATCTCGGGTTCGATGCGGTACTTGCTCTTCTTGGCTGCCACGGGCAGTGCCAGCAGAAGACTAAGGATCAGTATGCACGTAAATCTTGATGTTCTCTCCATTGCTATAGACTACCTCGGGGTTGACCACCACCACCGAGTCGATAAAATAGTTCGTGGCCGTAGCGCGCTGGATGCGGTGCATCATCTTCACCGGGCAGTCCAGGCTCTCGAAGTGTTCGTAGTTCTCCTTCTCTATGATGATCTGGTCACTCATCTCGTAGTCCTCGCCGGTGACGGTGAGGAGGAGCGTGTCGGCCGCCTGGTAGTAACTGAGGGGAAGCCCCACTTGGCTGGTTTCCGTGCCGCGGTTCCAAAGTATGCTGTCGGTGCCCTGTGCTGTAATGGTGAGGGTGTCGGCCAGCATGACTGACCTGCCCTGTGCGTCGTAGAACGCCATCTGGCAGAGCACCTGGTTGTCCAGCGAGCAGTCAATGCTGTCGCAGGCTCCCAGCACCAGTGTAAGTGCCCCAAGAAAGACTGTCTTCCTGCGCATCCTCAGAACTCCTCCGCTATTTGGTACTTGTTGCGCTCCTGGGAGTTACGGCTGACCAGTTCGCCCAGGAATCCCGTCAGGAAGAGCTGGGTGCCCAGCAGCATCATCGTCAGTGCAATGTAGAAATAGGGGGAGGAGGTGACGAGCGGGTGAGGCACGCCCTGCATGAGGCACACCAGTTTGTTGCCACCCACGATGCACACGGAGATGAAGCCCAGCAGGAACATCAGCGTGCCCAGGAATCCGAAGACGTGCATGGGCTTCTTGCCGAAGGTGCTGAGGAACCAGAGTGTGAGCAGGTCCAGGTAGCCGTTGACGAAACGGTTCCAGCCCATGAACTTCGACTTGCCGTGCTTGCGTGCCTGATGGTGCACACGCTTCTCGCCGATACGGCTGAAGCCTGCCTCCTTGGCCAGATAGGGTATGTAGCGGTGCATCTCCCCGAAGACCTCGATGTGCTTGACCACTTCCTTGCGGTATGCCTTGAGGCCACAGTTGAAGTCGTGGAGGTTGTGTATGCCGCTCACCTTGCGTGCCGTGGCATTGAAGAGTTTCGTGGGGATGGTCTTCGAGAGGGGGTCGCCCTGCTTGCGGTTCATCTTGTAGCCGCTCACCAGGTCATAGCCGTCCTCGACAATCATGCGGCGCAACTCGGGAATCTCGTCGGGCGAGTCCTGCAGGTCGGCATCCATGGTGATGACCACATCGCCCTGTGCGCGTTCGAAACCGCAGTAGAGGGCAGGGCTCTTGCCGTAGTTGCGGCGGAAGCGGATGGCATGTACCTCAGGGTACTCTTTCTGCATGTCCTGCAGCACCTGCCATGAGTTGTCCGTGGAACCATCGTTCACGAAGATGACCTCGTAGGTCAGACCATTCTCGTCCATCACACGCTTTATCCAGTCGTGCAATTCTCTCAGGGACTCTTCCTCGTTGTATAGAGGAACTACTACTGTTACATCCATATCACTGGTTCTAATTATTTCTTGCTTTTGACGGTGGGAATTTATAGAACCCACCTTTAATTTGGTTCTACGCTCTCAGGCCTGCTCCGCCTTTCCTGCCCCTATCGTGAAGAGCATGGCGAGGAGGGAAAAGGCCAGTCCCAGGAACATGTTCATGAAGAGGAAACCCATCATCATCTCCTTCGTGGTCATCTCGCCCATCAGTTCCAACGACTCATGAATCATGTCGAGCATGTCGGCTGCCCCGGCCTGACGGAGTGCCTCGGTCATCTCGGGTGAGGTGTAGAGGTCGGTCATGCGCTGCAGGAGTTGCCCCTTGTCAAAGAAGGCGAAATAGGCATACTGCGCCGCCGTGAGCAGGAGTACGCCACAGAGGAACGTGTACCATGAGGTCCAGAGCAGACGGAAGAGGGTGAAGTCCTGGAGTGTCCGTCTGAAACGCCGCAGGTTCATGCCCACCAGGGGGAGCGACACCAGTCCCACCATGAGTCCGAGGTCTGAAAAGAGTGAGGGGAAGGACAAGACCACGAGGATGAAACTCACTATCCATACCAGTCCGACCCTCAGTCCAAGGGTCATGGCAAAGCGATTTGCCGTATCGTAATTGTACTTTTCCATAATCGGATGCAAAGGTACAAAAAAAAGTAATACGCGCCCGCAAAACGGCTGATATTTTACTATTTTTCACGTTCACGACCCGCATTTTGCTGTTTTTCTCAAAAAAATGGGCGAAAGATTTGGTGGATTGAAAAAAACGTCGTAACTTTGCAGCCGCAAATGGGAAAGTCCTGTACGGCATGCTCCCTCGGAATCCTCCAGGGCTTGATCGCAGCAAAGGTACTTGGTTGTAGCGGCGCGATATAGTTTGCTTTCCCACCCGCCTCTTTAGCTCAGTTGGCCAGAGCACGTGATTTGTAATCTCGGGGTCGTTGGTTCGAATCCGACAAGAGGCTCAAGAATAAAGAAAAGATAAATGAGTGGAGAGCTACCCGGTAGTTCTCCACTTTTTTTGTGTCCTGCCCTTTCTTGTCCTGTCTTTCCTGCCTCCCTGTCTTTTCTTTGCCGCCCTAATTTTGCCTACCCTGCCCTCCCCTGTCATTGCCTGCCCTTCCGCTTCTGCCTCTGTCTGTCCTGCCGCCCTGTCAGCCTTTTCTGCCAATGAGGCAGGAACGTTAAATAAATTAACACAACATGGACATTCTGGCACCCTGGCAAGGACTGGCACGGGGCTTGCAGTAAGGGTAAGCGAAAGCGGAAAGCTACTGAGGACCAAGGAGGTCCGAGGAATACTGAAAGCCAAAAACAATATTTATAGTTCAACCATTTAAAAAAAGGAGGTTATTATGTTACCAGTAATGAATTCAAACAGTTGGTTCCCCACCTTGTTCGATGACTTTTTCAACAGCGAGTGGATGCCCAAGATGAAGGCTACTGCACCGGCTGTGAATGTCAAGGAAGACGCTAAGGCTTACACCATGGAGGTGGCTGTGCCGGGCATCAAGAAGGAATTCTGCAGGGTCAACATCAATGCCGACGGCAATCTGGACATTGCCATCGAAAACAAGATGGAACACAAGGAGGAGGACAAGAAGCAGCATTACCTGCGCCGCGAGTTCAGCTACTCCAACTACCAGCAGACCTACGTGCTGCCTGACGACATCGTCAAGGATGAAATCGTTGCCAAGGTGGATGATGGCGTACTGACCATCACCATGCCAAAGGTCAGCAAGCAGGAAGTGAAGAAGATACAACGTCAGATTGACATTGCATGACACACAACAAACGCTGAGCATTCAGCATGACTCACACCCGGACAGGCGAGGATTACACAGGCTAATCCCCGCCTGTTTCTTTGTATGTCACATCTGGCGGTGCGGGGGTCTTAGCGGTGATTTTTCCTCGTTGGCTTCGCCTTCCTCCTCCTCCCTCGGGATAGCTCGAACAAGCTCAACTCTCCTCTCGCTCTTTCGCCGGACTTTGCTTGGAGGTTTAACCTGCCATTCTATGTTTAGGTGGGTTCTATAAATTCCCACCGTCAAAATGGTTAATAATTGTGTGTTGACGT
>CALZGT010000082.1 GCA_945787235.1 uncultured Prevotellaceae bacterium | reverse complement strand
CGCTCCACGGGCACGCCGCCGTGCATCTTCAGTCCCTGCGTGGTGGCCACCAGGACGGTAAGTGCGGGCTGCAGTCCGCTCTTGCGGCACTTGATGTCGTAGAACTTCTCCGCACCGAGGTCTGCGCCGAAACCAGCCTCCGTGATGACATAGTCGCCCACTGTGAGGGCCAGACGCGTGGCCAGCACCGAGTTGCATCCATGCGCTATGTTGGCAAAGGGACCACCGTGAACGAAGGCCGGCGTATTCTCAGTGGTCTGCACCAGGTTGGGATGGAGCGCATCCTGGAGCAGGACGCAGATGGCACCTGCCACCCCGAGGTCCTTGACCGTGAAGGGACGGCCGTCGAGGGTAGTGCCCAGGAGTATGTTCTCAATGCGACGGCGCAGGTCGTCGGCATCTTGTGCCAGGCAGAGGATGGCCATGATCTCGCTGGCAGGAGTGATGTCGAAACCACTCTCCATAGTTACCCCGTTCGTCTTGGCACCCAGTCCCGTGACGATGTAGCGCAGGTTGCGGTCATTGACGTCGAGGACCCGTTTCCAGAGTATCTCCTTCATGCCGAATCCCTCGTCGCGGTGCTGGTAGATGTAGTTGTCCAGGAGCGCGGCAATCATGTTGTGGGCCGAGGTGATGGCGTGGAAGTCGCCCGTGAAATGCAGGTTGATCTTATCCATAGGCAGCACCTGGGCATACCCACCGCCGCAGGCACCCCCCTTCATGCCGAAGCACGGCCCCAGGGAAGGTTCGCGCAGGGCCAGCACGGCATTCTCGCCCAGGCTTTGCATGCCCAGGGCCAGACCGATGCTCACCGTGGTCTTGCCGATGCCCGCCTTGGTGGGCGTGATGGCCGTCACGAGGATGAGCTTGTGCTGGCGTATCTTCTCCTCGTCAATGAGGCTTTCGGGCACCTTGGCAATGTATCGGCCGTAGTGCTGCAACTGTTCCTCGGCAATGCCCAGTGAGGCAGCTACTTCCGTAATGGGTTTCAGGGCAGACTCCCTGGCAATTTCAATGTCACTCTTCATGGTAAGTTGTTCTTTTTATGTAAGTTGTCTTTTTCTTGTTAAAGTCAAGGTTAAGGTTAACGTCAAGGTTCATTGCAGTATGGTGAACGGATAGACCTTCACGTCGCCCATGTCGTTGACTGGGGCCGACTTCATGTTGAGGATGACGTACTCGCCCGGCTGCTGCGGAGTGCGGAAGCGCACGCGGTAAACGCCCTCCTGCTGCGGTACGATGTCCATGAGGTCGAGGTCGATGGGGCGGTGTCCGCACTCGATGAGGTTATGGGAGGGAAACTGTCGCATCTCCTTCTTCTGCTTCAGGCGGATGACGGCAAAGTCGTTGACCTTGCCCTGGCCCGTGCGCAGGATGAAGGCCGGCTGGCGGTCATCGGCAAACTGCCGCGAATGCTTGCCCCAGAGGTAGCGCGAGCTCTTGCCGCGCGTCTGGATATCGACGATTTTCCAGCCCGGCTTGTACTCCGACTGGGTGGTGACGGGCTCGATGCTGCACACCGAATCGCCCACCAGAATAGACACTTCCGACTGGGAGCGTGCGCTCAGCGGAAGCAGGAGGCACGCAAGGAGAGAGTGGATAAAGTACTTCATTTTGGTCTTCATTTTCGGCTCAAAGTTACATCATTTTGCCGTAACAACCAATTTTTCTGTGATAAATCTCCACGAAAAGATTGTTTTTGAACAAATAATTAGTAAATTTGCAACCGAAAAAAAACATTTCCAGCGATGATGACCATAGCAATCGGCATGCTTATGCTACTGGGCTACCTGTTGATAGCCACCGAACACCTTACTAATATTAATAAGGCAGCCACTGCCATGTTTGCCGGTGTCGTGGGGTGGATTCTCTTCATGATGACCGGCACGCAGTACATCTCCACCATGCACCATGCAGAGTGGGTGGCTTTCCTCGGCGGTGCCTCGCCCGACTGGGCCCACCAGCAGAGCTTCATCGCGCAGAATGTCTTCATGCCCCATGCCACCTACATCTGCTCGTTGGTGATGTACATGCTGGCCACCGTGGCCATCGTCGATGTGCTCAACGCCAACGAGTGCTTCTCCTTCCTGAAGACCTGGATAAGGCACCGCAACAGCCGCTATGTGCTGTGGCTCTCCGTGGTGCTTACCTTCTTCCTCTCAGTCAACCTGGACAACCTCACCACCACCATGCTCATGCTTCTGGTACTGAAGAAGGTAGTGGCCAATGACCGACAGCGCATCTACATCGGTGCTGCCATCCTCGTGGCCGCCAACTGCGGAGGCTGCTGCACCGTCATCGGCGACCCCACCTCACTCATGGTGTGGTACAAGGGAGCCGTCACCCCGGGCAACTTCAGCGGGGCCATGATCATCCCCTCGCTGCTTGCCACCGCCGTGGTGACCCTGCTCATACAGCGCAAGTTGCCTGTCACCCTCGACCTGGTGCGCTCCACCATCATGTTCCGCGGCGATGACCACGTGCTCCATGTATGGCAACGCGTGGCGCTGCTGGTACTGGGCCTCGGCGGACTGTGGTTCGTACCCACCTTCCACCGCATCACCCTGCTGCCCCCCTTCCTCGGTTCGCTCTGCGTGCTCTGCCTGCTGTGGGTGCTCAACGAGGTCTTCAACCACAAGCGCTTCCGCACGGAGCAACCCTCCATCCTCAGCGGGGGTGACCACCGACTGCTCTACGAGTCCCTGCAGGCCATCATGTTCGTCATCGGCATGTGTCTGGCCGTGAGCGTGCTCATGGAGTGCGGTGCCCTGCGCTTCCTCAAGCACATCATCGACAGCGTCATCCCCAACATCTACGTCATCGGTGTGGTCATGGGCTTTGCCAGTGCCGTGCTCGACAACGTGGCCCTGGTGCTCACGGGCATCAACGTCTCCGACATCCTGCCCGAGGGTGCTGCCCTGACCGACTACCAGAGTTTCTTCACCCAGAACGGTCCCTACTGGCATCTCATCGTCTTCTGCGGCGCATTGGGAGGATGTCTCCTGCCCATCGGCAACACGGCGGGCTATGCCTTCCTCAAACTCGAGGAAGAGGCCTCAGGAAAGTGGTATCTGAAGCATATCGCCCTGAAGGTGCTGTGCGGTTGGGCCGTGGGACTCGCTGCCTATTTCGTCATCGACTATTTCATCCGATAAAACCTACATGAAGGAAATACTTCGCCGCCTCGGCATAGAGGAACTCAACTACATGCAGCAGGACAGCCTGGCTGCCAACCGGAAGAAGGACAACGTCATACTGATAAGTCCCACGGGTAGCGGCAAGACGCTGGCCTATCTGCTGCCCCTCGTACAGCGCGTAGATAAGACGCAGGAAGAGGTGCAGGCCGTCATCGTGGTGCCTTCGCGCGAACTGGCACGCCAGACCCACTCCGTGCTCACGGCCATGAACTGTGGCGTGCGCTGCGAGGCTGTCTATGGCGGACGCCCTGCCATGGAGGAGCACCGCCTGCTCAGGGACCGCCGCCCCCAGGTCATCGTGGGCACGCCGGGCCGCCTGCTCGACCATCTGGCCAAGGAAAACTTCTCGTCGCTACGCGTCAGCCACCTCGTCATTGATGAGTTTGACAAGTGCCTTGAACTGGGTTTCCAGGACGAACTGCAACGTCTCGTGGGACAACTCCCGGAGGTCACCCACCGCATCCTGCTCTCGGCCACTGACTGCCCCGAGATTCCGCGTTTCATCACGCTGGACGAAAACACAGAGAAACTCGACTACAGTGATGGCGACGAGCAGGTTCCCCACCGCATCACGCTCTACGAGGTGCATTCTCCCCAGAAGGACAAGCTCGACACACTGGGTCTCCTGCTCTCCGACCTCGGACAGCAGTCCTCCATCGTCTTCGTGGGCTACCGCGAGAGTGTGGAGCGCGTGGCACAGTACCTCCGCAAGCAGCAAGTCGCCGTATCGGATTTCCACGGGGGCATGGAGCAAGACCTCCGCGAGCGTGCCCTGTTCCGCTTTGCCTCAGGTGCCTGCAACGTGCTTGTCAGCACCGACCTGGCCTCGCGCGGCCTCGACCTGCCCGAGGTAGATAACATCATCCACTACCACCTGCCCCTCGACGAGGCAGCCTTCGTGCATCGCAACGGACGCACGGCGCGCTGGGAGGCCAGCGGCAAGGCTTACCTCCTGCTGGGGCCCGAGGAGCACCTTCCCGACTTCGTGCATACGGAGCCCGAGACCTATCGCATCGCATCCCGCGAGGTGGCCGTGGCTTCGCCCCGCTGGGAGTCGCTCTACATCGGGCGAGGCAAGAAGGAGAAACTCTCGCGCGGCGACATAGCCGGCTTCATGATGAAGACGGGAGGACTGGCACCCGACGAGGTGGGACGCATCGAGGTGCGCGACCACTGTGCCTACGTTTCCGTGGCCCGTCACAGGGTGAAGGAACTCATGGGACGCATAAAAGGGCAGAAAATAAAGGGAATGAAGACGATTATAGAGCCTACAAGGTAATTAAGTGACATTTTTCTTGCAAAGTACAAGAAATAGTTGTAATTTTGCAATCAACTTTTGCATTTCGCAAGAAAATAGCCATACGGAGTACCATCTGAAAGTGCCTGTATGACCTCAGAGAGATAAACAACCAACTGGATGGAACATCGTCCAAAACAAGTAACTTAAATAGAAAAGAACAGCAATGAAAAAGTACAATTTCAACGCCGGCCCCTCCAAGCTGCCCAAAGAGGTGATGGAGGCTGTGAGTGCAGCATGCATTGATTTCGAGGGAAGCGGTCTCTCGCTCATGGAGATGAGTCACCGTGCCAAGAACTTCCAGCCTGTCGTAGATGAGGCAGTGGCTCTCTTCAAGGAGCTCCTCCACATTCCCGAAGGCTACAGCGTACTCTTCCTGGGCGGCGGTGCCAGTCTGGAATTCTGCATGGTGCCCTTCAACTTCCTGGAGAAGAAGGCTGCCTACCTGAATACGGGTGTATGGGCCAAGAAGGCCATGGCCGAGGCCAAGAACTTCGGTGAGACCATCGAGGTGGCCAGCAGTGCTGACAAGACGTTCAACTACATACCCAAGGGATGGACTATTCCTGAGGATGCGGACTATTTCCACATCACCACCAACAATACCATCTATGGTACGGAAATCAAGGAGGACATCGACTCGCCCGTACCTCTCATTGCCGACATGAGTTCGGACATCTTCTCTCGTCCGCTTGACGTCAGCAAATATACTATGATTTATGGTGGTGCACAGAAGAACCTCTCCATGGCGGGTGTGACCTTCGTCATCGTCAAGGACGAAGCACTGGGTAAGGTGAGCCGCACCATCCCCACGATGCTCGACTACCGCACGCACATCAAGGGTGGTTCGATGTTCAACACGCCTCCCACGGTGCCCATCTACTGTGCCCTGCAGACGCTCAAGTGGATCAAGGCCAATGGCGGCGTAGAGGAAATGGAGCGCCGTGCCATCGAGAAGGCTGACGCGTTGTATGGCGAGATTGACCGCAACAAGTTGTTCCGCGCCACAGTGGAGAACAAGGAAGACCGCAGCCGCATGAACATCTGCTTCGTCATGAACGACGAGTACAAGGAGCTGGAAGCCGAATTCCTGCAGTTTGCCACCGAAAGGGGCATGGTGGGCATCAAGGGCCACCGCAGCGTGGGAGGCTTCCGTGCCAGCACCTACAACGCTGTGACATTGGAGGATGTTCAGGCACTCATCGCCTGCATGAAGGAGTTTGAGGCAATGCATTGATAATGACTAATCTAAAGGATTATGGCTAAAGTATTGGTTGCAACAGAGAAGCCCTTCAGCCAGGTGGCTGTAGATGGCATCCGCGAGGTAACGGACAAGGCAGGCTACGAACTCGTACTGCTGGAGAAATATACGGAAAAGAAGCAGCTGCTGGAGGCAGTGGCTGACGTGGATGCACTCATCATCCGTTCCGACAAGGTGGACAGCGAGGTGCTCGATGCAGCTCGCAACCTCAAAATCGTGGTGCGCGCAGGTGCGGGTTATGACAACATCGACCTGGAAGCGGCTACGGCCCACAAGGTGGTGGCCATGAACACGCCCGGGCAAAATGCCAACAGCGTGGCCGAACTGGTCTTTGGTCTCCTCGTCTATGGTGTGCGCAATTTCTTCAACGGTACCAGCGGTACGGAACTGATGGGCAAGAAACTGGGCATCCTGGCCTTCGGCAACGTGGGACGCAACGTGGCACGCATCGCCAAGGGCTTCGGTATGGAGGTTTATGCCTACGATGCTTTCTGTCCCGCCGAGGCCATCGAGGCTGCCGGGGTGCATGCCGTGGGTTGTCAGGAGGCACTCTTTGAGGAGTGCGACATCGTGTCGCTCCACATCCCTGCCACGCCTGAGACGCGTCAGAGCATCAACGCAGCCCTGGTGGGCCGCATGAAGAAGGGGGGCATCCTGGTCAACACCGCCCGCAAGGAGGTCATCAATGAGGCTGAACTGCTCGCCCTCATGCAGAAGCGTACCGACCTAAAGTACTTGGCCGACATCAAGCCTGACATGGATGCTGACTTCGCAGCCCAGTGCCCTGGTCGCTATTTCGCTACGCCCAAGAAGATGGGAGCCCAGACGGCTGAGGCCAACGTCAATGCAGGTATTGCCGCCGCCAACCAGATCGTGGGTTTCCTGGAGAACGGTATCACCAAGTTTCAGGTTAACAAGTAAGAAGAGATGGCTACCATAAAACCCTTCCGCGGCATACGTCCGCCCAAGGAGTATGTCGAAGCAGTAGAGAGCCGGCCTTACGACGTGCTGGACAGTGAAGAGGCACGCCAGGAGGCTGCGGGCAACGAGAAGTCGCTCTACCACATCATCAAGCCTGAGATTGACTTCCCCGTGGGGACGAGTGAATACGACCCCAAGGTATATGAACGTGCGGCGCAGAACTTCCAGGCGTTCCAGGATAAGGGATGGCTGGTGCAGGATGAGCAGGAGATGTACTACATCTATGCACAGACCATGAACGGCAAGACGCAGTACGGTCTCGTGGTGGGGGCTTACGTGCCTGACTACATGAACGGCACCATCAAGAAGCATGAACTGACCCGTCGTGACAAGGAGGAGGACCGCATGAAGCATGTGCGCGTCAACAATGCCAACCTGGAACCGGTCTTCTTTGCCTATCCCGACAATGAGACGATAGACAGTCTGGTGGCACGCTATGCGGCCACGGCTCCTGAGTATGATTTCGTGGCTCCCGTGGATGGATTCCGCCATACACTGTGGCTCGTCAGTGACCCGCAGGACATCGACACCATCACGCAGACTTTTGCCCGGATTCCCCGCCTCTACATTGCTGACGGCCACCATCGCAGTGCTGCAGCGGCCTTGGTGGGAGCAGAGAAGGCGAAGGCCAATCCGAACCACACGGGTCAGGAGGAGTATAATTACTTCATGGCTGTGTGCTTCCCTGCCTCGCAGCTCACCATCCTGGACTACAACCGGGTGGTGAAGGACCTCAATGGCCACTCCAAGGAGTCGTTCCTCCAGGCACTGGAGGAGGATTTCCTCATCGAGAACCGCAGAAAGCAGCAGTGGCACCCGGAAAGAGTTCACCAGTTTGCCCTCTACATCGAGGGGGAATGGTACAGCCTGACGCTCAAGGAGGGTCTGGCCCGTGAGGATGACCCCATCGAGTCGCTCGACGTGAGCATCAGTTCGAAGCTCATTCTGGACAAGGTGCTGGGTATCAAGGACCTCAGGGGTGACAAACGCATCGACTTCGTGGGAGGACTCCGTGGCTACGGCGAACTGGAGCGACGCGTAGATAGCAACGAGATGAAGATGGCACTGGCCCTGCATCCCGTCACCATGCAGCAGATTATGCACATTGCCGACAGCGGCTGCATCATGCCGCCCAAGGCTACGTGGTTCGAACCTAAGTTGCGCAGTGGACTGGTAATTCACAAACTCTCCTGACAACTACGACATGACAGATTCTTATCTCAGCATCGCGAAGCCTTCCACGGCAGAGTATTCTGAGAAACGCAGTAAATTCCTTGCCTTTGCCTTCCCCGTCAAGACGACGGAGGAGGTGAAGGCATTGGTGGCTCAGTACGAGAAGGAGTATTATGACGCGCGTCATGTGTGCTATGCCTACATGCTGGGGCACGAACGGCTGGTGTTCCGCACTGTCGATAACGGGGAGCCCAGCGGCACGGCGGGTAAACCCATTCTGGGGCAAATCAACTCGGCCAACCTCACCGACATCCTCATCATCGTGGTGCGCTATTTCGGTGGCGTAAAACTGGGTACCAGCGGACTGATACAGGCTTACAAGACGGCGGCGGCTGAGGCCATCGCTCAAGCTGAGGTCCAGGAATACACCGTGGATGACAGGGTGGATGTGCATTTTGAATATACGCTGATGAATGCCGTGATGCGGGTGGTCAAGGAGGTCGGTCCCGACGTGCTGGGACAGTCCTACGAGAACAACTGCATCCTGCATCTCTCCCTGCGGCGCTCCCTCGTGCCGCAACTCACGGAAAAGTTGCTGCTCATACGTGGGGTAGAGGTGAAGGTGCTGGAACAGGATGACAAAATGGAAGAAGTATGAAAATAAAGAATGTTACGGGCAGCACCTTGCTCATCCTTACACTGGCTTCCTGTGCCAAGCAGGAGGAGAAGGCCGTGGTCATCACCGACGTGCCTACGCCCAACGTCAGTCTGCCGCAGGTGGAGTCGCGCATGACGCACATCGTGAAGCGCACTCTCGCCCAGCAGCAGGAGGAGACCGACACGCTGGCCATGGACTCAACAGACTTTGCTGACATTGACTGCTACCTCTGGGAGGGGGAGATTCATGCCACGACCCGTGTGATGAACGAGGTGGATAACTCGGTCTATGACCTCAACGTGCTCATCACGCTGCTGCCTTCGGCCACCGAGCACTACGATGGAGGACTGGTTCTCTATACCGACGAGGAGAATTTCATTGAGGCTGTCATACGCGGGGAGGCTGAGGGCAACCATATCACCATTTATTATGTCGAGGATTCTACCAACACTACCGAGGACCTCTTCAAGGACGGGGACAAACTGGTGACCTGTGAAATCCTCGACGGGGAGTATTCTGCCAACTGGTACAAGCCCATGCATCGCTTCGTCAACGAGACTACCGTCATCAGCATTCAGTAACCCAAACTCCTCATCTACTTTTCCTCATGCTCGTCATTTTCTTCACCTATCTTGTTACTTCAGGTTTGCTCGCCCTTGTGCTTTGGCTCTGCTGGGCGACAGTGAGACTCATACAGCGCATGGCTGCAAGCCGTCGCCGCGTCCGCTACCGCTGGTTCGGCTATGTGACGCTGGCCGTTTCCCTCACCTGGGGAGCCTTGTTGTTTTATGGTCATCTGTGGGGCAGATGGCGTCATGAGGTAACCACTTTCACCTTCAGCCATCCGGAACTGCCCCAGGGCTTTGACGGCTACCGTATCGTCCACATCTCAGACCTGCACTTAGAGGGCTTTGGTGATAACCCAGCCTATCTCGACACGCTCATCGCCGGGGTCAACCGTCTCCAACCCGACCTGATATGTTTTACGGGCGACCTCGTCAGCATCAACCACCATGAGGCGGCTCACTTCCTGCCTCAATTGACTCGGCTCAGGGCCAGGGATGGGGTAGTGAGCGTGCTGGGCAACCATGACTATGGGGTCTATGACCCTACCTTGGACAGCCTGGCCAGGGAGCGTGATGTGCAGGAGCTCCTCACCTTGCAGCGCGACTCGCTCGGCTGGACCGTACTGCTCAACGCGCACTTCACCCTGCATCATGGGGCAGACAGTATCTCGCTGCTGGGCAGCGAGAACCAGAACTGCGGACCTCACCAGCGTGTGCGCCGCGGCGACCTGGACAAGACCCTGGAGGGCACGGACGGTATGTTCCGCATTCTCCTTACGCACGACCCAACCTACTGGGACACGGAGGTGGCTGGCAAGCGAGACATACCGCTCACCCTGAGTGGGCATACCCATGCCATGCAGTTCCGCGTTATGGGACTTACTCCATGCAGTCTGCTTTTCCCTCAGACCTATGGTGCTTACCGTAAGGGAGGGCAAACGCTCTATGTGAACATCGGGCTCGGGCAACTCATGCCTTTCCGCATCGGGGCCACCCCGGAAATCACCCTCATTACGCTGAGGAAATCCCCCTTATGATATTAATAAGTAGGTGTGCAAAATGATTTTTATAATCCTTGCACCGCCTACTGCGCAT
>CALZGT010000081.1 GCA_945787235.1 uncultured Prevotellaceae bacterium | reverse complement strand
CCATCTTCTCCGACTTCAACCTCTTGGCAGGCACTATCACACTCTCGTTGAAGGTGTAGATATGCACGTAGCCCGTGTGCAGGTCGTGTAGGATGCTGTAGCTGCTATCCGGCAGGATGCCTTCCTCGTAGGCCATGCGCAACTTCTCCGTCACCCTGAAGGTCTTTCCCTGATGCATTCCCGCCAGTGAGGCGATGGAGTCCAGTTCCCTTTGCAGCCTCTTAGGCAGCAGTTCGGCGGCAGCAAGCTGCAGTTCGTAGTACGGTTCGTAGTACCGCTTCATGCTGTCCAGCTCACTCTGCAGCCGGCTCTCACTCTTGTAAATCTCAAAGCTGTCCTTGGCGATGAGTTCCTTGTTGTCCCAGGGCTCCCCCAGCTTGTAGTGCAGCTGCAGGGAAGAGTCACGCGGGCAGAACACGCCCAGAATGGCGATGCCGGAAAGTAGAAACAGCGTGCGCAAGATGTAGTCCATCTTGGTCAGCTTCTGAGGATGGTTGTATCGGTTCATGTGCTTTTTGCTTTTTGCTTTTTTGGGGGAGTCTTTCTGTTGTTTCTAGTTATTCTAGTTTTTCTAGTTTTTCTAGTTCTTCTAGTTCTTCTAGTTCTTCTAGTTATTCTCGTTTTTCCCGGGTTTCTGTCAGCGGAGGTTTGGTGCTGTTTTTGAGGCACTTTCCTCTCTCCTCCTTACTAATTACCCATTTCCGATGCGAAAATACGAAAAATATGCCGATTATTACAAAAAAAAGTTGTAATTTTGCAAAAATAAAATAAAAAAATCATAAGAATGGACAAGAAAGTACGAGTTCGTTTTGCTCCGAGCCCCACAGGACCCCTTCATATCGGTGGTGTCCGTACGGCTCTCTACAACTACCTTTTTGCCCGCCAGCACGGCGGCGACCTGATATTCCGTATCGAAGATACTGACTCAACGCGCTTCGTTCCCGGAGCCGAGGAATACATCATTGAGAGTTTCAAGTGGCTTGGCATCCAGTTTGACGAAGGCGTCAGCTTCGGTGGCGACCACGGTCCCTACCGCCAGAGCGAGCGCCGCGACATCTATAAGAAGTACGTGCAGGTGCTCCTCGACAACGGCAAGGCATACATCGCCTTCGATACCCCCGAGGAACTCGATGCCAAGCGCAAGGAGGTGGAGAACTTCCAGTATGATGCCTCCACCCGCCTTCAGATGCGCAACTCCCTGACCCTCGCTCCCGAGGAAGTGACCCGCCTCATCGAGGAAGGCCACCAGTACGTGGTGCGTTTCAGGATAGAGCCCGGGCGTGACGTAGAGGTCGATGACCTCATCCGCGGCAAGGTGGTCATCAACAGCAGCATCCTGGATGACAAGGTACTCTACAAGAGTGCCGACGAACTCCCCACCTACCACCTGGCCAACATCGTCGATGACCATCTTATGGAGGTCACCCACGTCATCCGTGGTGAGGAGTGGCTGCCCAGTGCCCCCCTTCATGTTCTTCTCTACGAGGCCTTCGGTTGGGCCGACACCATGCCCCGCTTTGCCCACCTGCCCCTGCTGCTGAAGCCCATCGGCAACGGCAAGCTCTCCAAGCGCGACGGTGATAAACTCGGTTTCCCCGTCTTCCCCCTGGAGTGGCACGACCCCAAGAGTGGCGAGGTCAGCAGCGGTTACCGTGAGAAGGGCTACCTGCCCCAGGCCGTGGTCAACTTCCTGGCCCTGCTGGGCTGGAATCCCGGTGAAGCCCATGACGAGATGATGACCCTTGAGGAACTCGTGCAGTACTTCGACCTCTCCAAGTGCTCGAAGAACGGAGCCAAGTTCGACTATGTCAAGGCCGCCTGGTTCAACCACCAGTACCTCCTGCAGCAGCCCGACGAAGCCTGGGCACCCGCCTACGGCAAGGTACTGGCCGAGCAAGGCATCACGGCCAGCGTTTCGCAGATGGCCGAGGTGGTGCGTATGATGAAGACCAAGGTCATCGAGTACGTGGACGGCCAGGGCAACAAGAAGAAGCGCAATATCTCCTTTGCCAGCGACCTCTGGCCCCTCACCAAGTTCTTCTTTGTGGCTCCTGAGGCGTTTGACCTTGAGGACAAGTTCATCAAGAAGAACTGGAAGGAAGGCACCGCCGACGAGATGACCCGCTTCAGCCAGCGTCTGGCTGCTGTCGAGACCTGGACCGTCGAAGGTCTGAAGGCCGAGATTGACCCCTGGGTGGAGGCTGAGCAGCTGCGTCCCTGGAATGCCTGGCGCGTCTGCCTGGTAGGTGCCGGCCAAGGCCCCGACATGTACGAGCTGGCCGCTTTCCTGGGCAAGGAAGAGACCCTGCAACGCATGAAGTTCGCCATTACCCAGCTGGGGTGAGGCATCCAACCAATCAATCAAAGCAATCCGGACATACCCATGTACGCCCTCTGTCACCTCCTGGTCAAGGCATTGTCGCATATCCCCTTTGCGGTGCTCTATGCCCTTTCCGATGCTCTGTACTACCTACTGTACTACGTGATACGTTACCGCAGGAAACTGGTACGCAGGAACCTGACGGAGTCCTTCCCCGAGAAGAGTCCCCGGGAGATTGTACGGATAGAGAAACGGTTCTACCACTTCTTCATGGACATGCTGCTCGAGACGTGCAAGCTGGCCAGCATCTCCCCCGAAGAGATGCGGCGGCGCGTCACGTTTCCCAACTTCGAACAGGCCAATGAGGTCGTGAGGGAAGGCCGCTCGGTGACCTTCTTCATCGGCCATTGCGGCAACTGGGAATGGATGTCGTCCGTAGGACTGTGGATAGACAAGGACGCCGTCCTGGCACAGGTCTATCACAGGCTGACCAATCCCGTCATGGATGCCCTCATGAAGCATTTGCGTGAGCGTATGGGCAACGTCTGCGTAGAGATGCGCGAGACGGCCCGTTTTGTGTCCCACAGGAGGTCTGAGGGCAAGCCCTGCATGATGGCCCTCATTGCCGACCATTCCCCCAAGTGGCGCGACATCCGTCACTATGTACAGTTCCTGCACCATGAAGTGCCTGGGCTAGTAGGTCCGGAGAAGATGACGAAGCGTTATGGTCATGTGCCCTTCTTTGTCCATCTCAGAAGACTCCGCAGAGGCTATTACGAGTGTGAGCTCACCCTCCTGCACAATCATCCCGAGGAACTGCCCGACTATGAACTTACCGACCTCTACTTCAAATACTTGGAGGCCGAAATCCTTGCACAGCCAGAGTGCTACCTGTGGACTCACAACCGTTTCAAGTATGCCCGTTAAACACACCAAACGCCGACATGGATATAGATTTTGTAATCACATGGGTTGACATGGACGACCCCCAATGGCAGGAAGAGTTCTCGAAATATGCCGGTGAACGCGGGAACACCAAGAATGGTGTTTCTAAGGCACGTTTCAGGGACTATGGCTTCCTCAAGTACTGGTTCCGTGGAGTGGAGAAGTTCGCCCCCTGGGTGAGGAAAATCCACTTTGTGACCAGTGGTCAGAAGCCTGCTTGGCTGGATGCTGATAATCCCAGGATCAACCTCGTGGATCACAAGGACTTCATCCCTGCGGAGTTCCTCCCTACCTACAATTCCGTAGTCATCGAGCGCTACATGTACCGCATTCCCGGTCTGGCCGAGCACTTTGTGTATTTCAACGATGACTTCTACCTCATCAACCATGTCAGTCCCGAGCGGTTCTTCCGCAACCAGCTCCCCTGCGACATAGCCGTCTTCACCTACAACCCCTCCTGGTCCCAGTGGTACGTGCGCATCAAGAACAACATACGACTCATCAACCGCCACTTTGACAAGCGTGAGGTGATGGCCCGTTGGCACGACAAGTGGTTCCACAAGAGCTATGGCTCGAAGCGTCGCTGGAACTACCTGCTCCGTTTCTACGACAAGTTCATCACCCTCCGTGTGCCCCACAACGCGCAGCCCTACCTAAAGCAGACGTTCCGCGAGGTGTGGGAGGCCGCAGGCAAGGAACTTACCGAGACCTCTTCCAACCGCTTCCGGGCCCTGACGGACTACACCCCCGAGCTGTTCCGCATCTGGCAGATATGCCGGGGCAACTTCGAGCCCTACAACACCTACCGGGACACCAAGATGTTCCCCCTCATGGTAAAGTCCAAGCAGGCCGTACAGGCCATCTACAAGCAGTCCTATTCGCTCATCTGCCTGAACGACAATGTCCATATCCGCAATTATGAAGAGGTAATGGAGAATATCCAGGCAGCCTTCCAGAGCATCCTGCCCGAGAAGTCCGGTTTCGAATTGTAGTTAACCTTCCAAGTCACCCAGTATCATGAAAAAAGTCTTCGCCGAAATCATAGCGGGGATGATACCCTGCAAGATGGCCCGCAACCGCTGGCGTGGTCTCCTGCGCTTTGGGCTGCTCAAGGCTCTGCGCCTGAAGAGGGAGCTCCGGCGGAACACCACCCGCCCGGTACACTATCTTGCCGTCTGCGCCATCGCCAAGAACGAGGGACCGTATTTCCGGGAATGGATAGAGTGGCACCTGGCACAGGGCGTGGAGAAGTTCTACATCTATGACAACGAGAGCACCGACGGCACCCGTGAGGTGCTGCAGCCCTACATCGAGCGTGGCGTGGTGGATTATCAGTACTGGCCTGGCTATCGCCGCCAGCTGGCCGCTTACGATGATTGCATGGACAGGCATCGTTTTGCTGCCCGTTGGATAGCCTTCATTGATCTGGATGAGTTCATCGTTCCCCTTCAGGATGCCTCCATCCCTGCCTTTCTGCAACGCTTTGAGCCGTATGCCGCCGTTGAGGTGAACTGGCTCATCTATGGCAGTGGTGGGCAGAAAGAGAAGTCTCCGGCTCCCGTCATGACGCGCTTCCGCCGTCATTCCGACCCGCAGCACCGTCTGAACCGCCACGTCAAGAGCATCGTGAATCCCCGGAGAGTCTGCACGATGACCGGTTGCCACGAGGCCGCCCGCCTCAGTGGGCAGGCCGCCGACTCGCATGGCTGTCCCATCACGGTGAACTTCAAGGAACGGACTCCCCAGCAGGATGTCATCCGCATCAACCACTATGCTGTGCGTTCTCTGGAGGAGTTCCGGGAGAAGCAGGCGCGTGGCAGAGCCAGCGGTACCCAGACTACCGTCCCCATGGATTATTTCACTCGGTACGACCTCAACGACATAGAGGAACCTGCCAGTAAAAAAGACACCAAAGTATGAGAGAAACAGCCAGCCAGCCCCAGGTAGTGGTATCCCTTACCTCCTTCCCCGCTGCCATAGCCTACGCAGAGGGCGCCGTACGCTCCCTTCTCCGCGGTTCCGTCCTTCCCGACAAACTGGTGCTCTATGTCACCCTGTCCCAGTTTGCCGAGAATGAGATGCCTGAGAGCCTCCTTCAGCTGGAGCAGGAGAACCCCATCTTCGAGATACGCAACTACGACCGCGACATACGTTCCTACCGCAAGCTCATTCCTGCCCTCTTGGATTTTCCTGAGGCCATCATCGTAACGGTCGATGATGACGTGGCCTACCATCCCCACATGCTGCGTGACCTTCTGGCATGGCATAAGCGCTGGCCTGGTGTGGTGCTGGCTCACCGTGCCAAGCGCATCGTGCCGGGAACTCCTTACCGCAAGTGGGTCAAATACCGCTGGTACCACTTTCTCTTCAAGCGTCTCCACCGCAGTTTCCTCAACCTCCAGACCGGTGTGGGCGGCGTGCTCTATCCTCCCCATGCCCTGAAGGCAGACATGATGGACGTGGAACTCTTCACCCGTCTGGCTCCCAGCACGGACGACATCTGGTTCTGGGCAGCCGCCGTGGCCAACGGCGTTCCTGTGGTTCCCGTTCCCTTTGGCCACAACAAACCGCGTGGTCTGCACAAACCCAAGGAGCTGTCGCTCAAGTTCACTAACTTCAAGCGGGGTGAGGACCGCAATGCCGCTGCCTTGCGTGCCATCTGTGAGCATTTCCCAGATGTGGCGAAACGGATTACCCAACGCTCCTGATACGAAAACGTCCGGAAGCATCCACAAAATGCGGAATAGCTTCCGGACGTTTTCCCGTTAGGTAATTCCATAGAGAATTGTAACTAACAGAACCTACCGTTATTCTGCTTTCCCGAAGATTTCCTCGATGTATTCCAGCCGATGGATATTCCTCTTTATGGTTTTCTCTTCAGGTAGTTTTCTCCAATTGCCGTAGATTCCTGTAAGGTATTTGTCTGGGTCATGGGGTACGGGAAATTCTGTGCCTTCGAAGGTGGCTTTCCTGAGGGGCAGGATGTCTTTCTTGTAATAGGTTGACCGAGCCCATCCCATGCCCAGTTTGTAGTGGTATTCCCCCTTGGGATTGATGAGTCCTATGAGGCGGAATATGGGGTTGAGGATGCCAAGGCAAAGCACCTCGATGATGCGGTTCAGGACGCAACGCAGCCATCGTGTCTTGAGGTATGAGGTGGGATAGATTACATTCTTGTAGATGGCACCTGACAGAAAAGCTGCGGTATATGATGTCTTTTCAATGACGAAAATGTCAATGTAGGAGCCGCCCCACTTGTAGTGGCCACACCTGCGGTCGTGCGAAAACTCCTTCCCCTCGCGTTTTCGGAATTTATTGAAAATCCTGACGTATTCTATGTCCGTCCTCATGGAATGGAGTACGAAGGTTTCGTCTTTCATGCGTG
This sequence comes from uncultured Prevotellaceae bacterium, assembly GCA_945787235.1. Taxonomy (GTDB): domain Bacteria; phylum Bacteroidota; class Bacteroidia; order Bacteroidales; family Bacteroidaceae; genus Physcousia. The sequence continues at coordinate 3,628 of CALZGT010000081.1, read as the reverse complement.
AAAGCACTTTCTCCAGTCTGTTGAAGTCCTTTTTGAACATGACGATGTCCACGTCGTCATCCCAGGGTACGAAGCCCTGATGTCGGATGGCACCCAGCAGGGTTCCTGAACTCAGCCACCATTGGATGTTGTTTTTGTCGCAGATGTCTCCCAGTATCTTGAGCATCTCCAGCAGTTCCATCTGCTGATTTCTGAGGAGCGAACCGTCAGGATTGTATTTCTTGCGCAGTGCCTGCGCCTCTTCCTCTGTGAAAATGGTTTTTTCCATGTGTGTGGCGATGATGAATGGTCAGTGAAAAATCATTTCTGTTCAAAACGGGTGCAAAGTTAGTGATTTTCTCTTAAACTGCCGCATGAAAGTGCATTTTTTCGTAAATAATATGGTCTTATATGTCTGAAATGGCCCTTGTCGTTTGAAATCTCACCATGTATCAAGTGGGCCAGAGGGACTGGTACTTTGCTTCACTCACAGGGTGCTGCGGTCGTGCTCATAGGGTCGGGGAACCTTTCTCCGTGATTCCCTTGTCCCTCTGCCCCATGGTTTTTATTTATAGGTGGGCTCTATAAATTCGCAGTCAACCCACCTAAACCTTTTGATGGGGGATTTATAGATACCACCTATACCAGCCTGATTCCCCAACGATGAGGCGCGCAGAGGTTTTTATTGGAAAAACGGACAAAAATAACGTAAAATATATTGGAAAAACGGACAAAATGGTGTATTTTTGCATTGGAAAAACGGACAAACCATGATTAAGAGAAAGATTACCAATAGATTACGTGATTTTTATCAGAACGATAAGAAGGCATTGCTGCTGACTGGAGCCAGACAGACGGGCAAGTCGTTCTCTGCCCGCCATTTTGGTAAGACCTATTTCAGGCATTTCGTCGAGGTAAACTTCATAGAGACTCCTTCTGCAAGAACCGTCTTTGCCCATGCAGGCAATGCCAGGGATATATTGGTCAGATTGTCGGCCTATACCTCCGAAACCCTTGTGAAAGGGGAAACACTGATATTCTACTGTGAATTGTAATTAATAGAACCTACCATCAGTCATTCGGTCGTGGAAAAAGCCCGAAAAAAGGGTCTTGACATACTTCGCCAAGTATCTAAACATACTTTGCCATTTATCTTTAGATACTTTGCCTTTTATGTTGACATACTTTTTGGGAGGGGCAGGGGACAGGTAACAGAACCATTGAAGAGAGGTGGCATGTACTCATAAAATAAATCTGTGTGGCATGACCACCGCTGCCGAGTTTTAGCAATTGCCACGACCGCAGCAGAAGCACTGTCTCTGGGAAGCCCATGAAAAAGGAATTGGCCCTCGCGCATTGTCCCGCCTTACCCTGGAGTACCATGAACTCTGGTGGCTGCTCTGCTCATGATTTATATCCTCGATTTTTGCACGTAATGATGGTGTTTGTGCAAAAAATGTGTAATTGTTCGTTGTAATTATGCTCTATGTTTCATTTTTGATAGTTTTTGTTTCACTTTTGTAAGGGTGAAACGTGATTTCTTTGTATCTTTGCAGCCGAAATTCTGTGATAAACAGTCAACCTTAATATTATTTTTTAACCAAAATTTAAAACAAATGAAAAAACTGTTACTTACGGCATGTGCCCTCATACTCGGATTGGGGGGGGGGAATGCAGAAACTATCACAAAGTACCGTCTTGGTAGTGAACTGAAACTTGAACAAATCATGAGTGGAGAGACATCATTTGCTATAGTGAGGTCTTCTGATCAACAATTGTTGGTGTATGGTACAAACGGAAATGTGGCGGCAATGAAGTCCGCAGATGACGTCTCTCTGAAAGATCTTGCTCCGTTATTTAAATGCGAAGCCATTGCATTAAATAACGAGTATTCCGAGAAATTGAATAATGCCAGAACTGCAGCTACAAATACTTTTAATGGTGACGAATCCAATGCAAGTTTGTTTATGTTCCGTGTCTATATGGCTGATGGCATGCCATTCTCGGTGTATAATAGCGATCAAAATTATGTATCCCATTGTGGTTGGACAGCCAATGCAAATACTTTAAATCTAGCTGATAATAAATTCGGTGCAGACACATATTATGGTGCCATTTGGAAGGTTGTGTATACAGATGGCGGTTATACCATTCAGAGTCAGTCAATAGATAATAAGAATTACTTAATCGGAAATGGAGGGCCTGAAGCTAATCCTGTGGTATGGAAATTCTATCAGCTAGAAGCATACGAATATACAAACCCCATTGATCCGGGAACCTATGACGCAACCGATGCCAAGGTTCTGTTGAATGCTGGAGTGCATACTTCCAAGATAGAACTGACCTGGGATGAAGGTCTTGACCTTTCTGCCTATCGCTATTTGGTGATTACATTGGGTCAAAGTTCTGACAAAAGTGGAAATCCAGGAGAAGTTGCTCTTATTTCTAAAAATCAAGATGGGGAGGTTACGGTCAAGGGTAATAGTTACGGCGTTAACAATGCCAACATGTGGTTTGGTACCTGGAATCATCATTATACGTGCCCCATCGATTTAGAGAAACTCCGTACTGAGAAAATGTTTGATATCCACAATGTTTATAAGCTCTCTATTGGTATCTCAGGAAGTGTCATCGTGAATAACATCTACGCTACTAATGCGGAGACAAAGACTATCGTTCCATGGGGTAATCCCAACGACGAAGGTACCTATCGTAATGTTAAAGAGGAACTTGCTGCTGGTACTTTCGGTACTGTCTGCCTTCCCTATCAGGCCTCTTACGCTGGTGTGACGGTTTATGAGATAGCTGGAAAGACTACAGGAACGCTGGAACTGACTCCTATTGACGGATTAATGGAGGCTGGTAAGGCCTATTTCTATCAGGTCAACACTCCTCTGAACCCAGATCCAGATCCAAAAACAGGAAAGAAAGTAGTTCCTCGTGCTTACTTCTACAAGGCAAACACGACTGCCGATGTGGCTACTCCTGTAGCCTCCAACGGCCTCGTAGGTACGTTTACGGACACCGCCGCTCCCCAAGGTACCTACGTCCTTTCTGGCAACAAGCTGTATAAGGTTGACTCTGACGTGTCAGTGGGTGCCAACCATGCCTATATCAACCTTGACGAAGTTCCTGCTGTGGCCTCTGAGGTAAAGGCTGTCAAGCTTGCCTTTGATGATGAGGTGGCTACTTCTATAAGCGGTACAGATGAGCAGGTACAGGTTAAGGCAATCTACTCTGTGAATGGTACGTTGCAGCGTGGTATGAAGAAGGGTGTCAACATTGTGAAGATGAGTGACGGAAGTGTTAAGAAAGTCTTGGTTAAATAACTCGCAAAATCAATTAGTCATGAAGAAGTATATTAAACCTGTTAGCATTATTTATAATGTTGAATTGAATGAGATGTTGTGCACGAGCGTGACGTTTAGTGGTTTCACTGGAGAAAATGGTGTAACAACAGCAGAAGTTGGTGAAGAGCGCCAGTTCGAGGATGGCTCCGGCATCTGGGGACAGAGTTGGTAAACCCTCATATAACAAACAAGGTGCGCAGCCCAAAGCTGCGCACCAGCTTTATATAGTTGATAATCGGCTGCACGGGGATGACTTCTCGTGCAGCCGTTGTGTTCGGGCATTGCAAGTGGCAGTGAGT
>CALZGT010000080.1 GCA_945787235.1 uncultured Prevotellaceae bacterium | reverse complement strand
TAGGTTATAGGTTATCGAAGGGGTTAGAGATTTAGTTTGTTGGTTAAAGTTCATGACTGCTCAATCGCGGATGAGAACTATAACCCGAATACAGCCTCAAACCCAACCATAACCCCTTCGATAACCAATAACCTATAACCTATAACCCATTCGATAACCCATAAACCATAACCCGAATACAGCCTCAAAACCAACCATAACCCATTCGATAACCAATAACCTATAACCTATAACCCATTCGATAACCAATAACCTATAACCCGAATACAGCCTCAAAACCAACCATAACCCATTCGATAACCCATAACCTATAACCTATAACCCATAAACCATAACCAATAACCCATAACCTATAACCCGAATACAGCCTCAAAACCAACCATAACCCATTCGATAACCTATAACCCATAACCTATAACCCATAACCTTGTAAATTGAAAACGATTCTTTTCCCCGGCAGCTTCAATCCCTTTACCAAGGGACATGCTGATGTCGTAGAGCGTGGACTGAGACTCTTCGACCGCGTGGTCATTGCCATTGGCTACAACGAACAGAAGGGTGGTGCAGAGGATGTGACACAACGGCAGGAGATAATACGGGCCATCTACCAGGGGGAGGAACGCGTGGAGGTGATGGCCTACAGCGACCTGACCTGCGAGGCTGCACGACGATGCGGTGCCTGCGCCATCCTGCGCAGCGTACGAAGCCTGAAAGACTATGAATACGAACTGCAGATGGCCGATGTGAACAGACAACTCACAGGTATCGACACCGTGGTGCTCTTTGCCCGACCCGAACTGGCCAGCCTCAGCAGCAGCGTGGTACGGGAACTGCAACACTTCGGACATGACATCACCCCCTTTCTGCCCCAGGGCAAGGAGAAATGTACCCACAGCAAGGATAAGTAAACCCAACAAATATTCGACTATACATTATTATATATATTAAGAAACCCCATGAAGAAAATAAGTTCCCTGTTCATGCTCATGATGCTGTGCTGCCCCTTGGGCGTGCAGGCACAGTTCCTGAACAACCCCAAGAACGAAGATGCCCTGGAAGCTGCCATGCGCAAGCTTGTCATGGCCACCGTGATGACCAATAACTATTACGTAGATAGCGTGGATTGCAACAAGCTGGTGGAGAACGCCATCAACGGGATGCTCAGCAAACTGGACCCCCATTCGGCCTACAGCAACGCCAAGGACACGAAATCGATGAACGAACCCCTGGAAGGTTCCTTCGAGGGCATAGGCATCCAGTTCAACATGCTGGACGACACGCTGCTGGTCATACAGCCCATTACCAAGGGGCCCTGCGAGAAGGTAGGCATCCTGGCCGGTGACCGCATCGTGACGGTCAACGACACGGCCATTGCAGGCGTGAAGATGAGCAAGGAAGACATCATGAAGCGGCTGCGTGGTCCCAAGGGTTCTAAGGTCCGTCTGGGTGTGAAGCGCCAGGGTGTCCGTGACATGGTGTATTTCACCGTCACCCGCGACAAGATACCCGTCACGACGCTTGATGCAGCCTACATGGTCACTCCCACCATCGGACTCGTACGCTTCAGCAGCTTCGGTGCCACGACGCATGACGAGGTGGTCAAGGCCGTCGAGGACCTGAAGGCAAAGGGCATGCAGTCCCTCATCATCGACCTGCAGCAGAATGGAGGCGGCTACCTGCAGGCTGCTGCCGACATCGCCAGTGAGTTCCTGCCCAAGAACGACCTCATCGTCTATACCAAGGGACGCAACGTACCTCCGCAGGAGTTCCGCAGTGCAGGCCGCGGTCTCTTCGACGGCAAGATAGTGGTACTCATAGACGAATACTCAGCCTCGGCAGCCGAAATCCTCAGCGGGGCCCTGCAGGACCAGGACAAGGGTCTCGTGGTGGGACGCCGTTCCTTCGGAAAGGGACTGGTGCAGCGTCCCATCAACCTACCCGACGGGAGCATGATACGCCTCACCATAGCCCACTACTACACCCCCTCGGGACGCTGTGTACAGAAGCCCTACGTGAAGGGCAAGAGCGAGGAATATGCCAAGGATGTGCTGAACCGCCTGCACAGCGGCGAACTGACCCATGCCGACTCCATGAAGGCCCACATCCCCGACTCGCTGAAGTACCAGACACTGCGTGAGAAGCGCACCGTATATGGCGGAGGCGGCATCATGCCCGACTACTTCATCCCGCTGGACACCACCCTCTATACCCGCTACTACCGTGAGCTCTCTGCCAAGAGCTACATCATCAACGCGAACCTGCACTACATGGACAAGCACCGCAAGAAGCTGGCCAAGCGATACCCCACCTTCGCTGAGTTTGACGAGGCATTCACGGTGGAGGATGAAGTGATAGAGAAAATGCTGGCCGATGCGGAGAAGAACAAGGTCAAGCCCAAGGACGAGGAAGAACGGCAGAAGACCATCCCCCAGCTGAAGCGCATGCTCAAAGCCCTGGCAGCCCGCGACCTCTGGGACATGACAGAGTATTTCCAGATCATCTACCGTGACAACGAGATGGTGAAGAAGGCTGTGGAACTGCTGGAAGGGAAAGAAGGATGATAAGTTTCCATACCCAGGGCACAGAGATGCCGCCCATAGACACTGCGCTGGTAGAAGAGTGGATATGCCAGGTAGCCGCCACCTACCGGCGCAAGGTAGGTGAGGTCAACTACATCTTTACCGATGACGAGACCATCCTCGCCATGAACCGCCAGTTCATTGGCCATGACTACTATACCGACCACATCGGTTTCGACTACTGCCAGGGCTCCATTCTCTCAGGCGACATCTACATCTCTCTCGACACCGTACGCACCAATGCCGAACTCTATGCCCCAGACTATCTGGAGGAACTGCACCGTGTCATCATCCACGGCATCCTGCACCTGATAGGCATCCATGACAAGACCCCCGAGGAACGCATGGAAATGGAGGCTGCCGAAGACAAGGCACTGCATCTTTTGTACAAAAAATGACACCAATTAGGCAAAAACGCATTTTTCGAAGCAAAAAATCAAAAAAAAACAAAGAAAATACACTATATATAATTAATTTTTACGAACTTTGCGCCCATAATAGTAAATAATGAGGATAGCACAACCCAAAAATCTCTAAAACTAAGACGTATGCTACACTTTTCAGAAAAACTTGCCATGCAACGCTTCAACAGGCTGGTAGGGGGCCGTCACCCATTCTACCTTGACCCCAATTACAATCTGGAGACACTATGCAAGGATTTGCAGACAAATCGTGCATACGCCTCGCGTTTCATCAACCAGACCCTGGGCACAACGTTTCCCCAGCTGCTCCGCAAGCTCCGGCTGGAGTATGCCGAACGGCTTTCTGCATCATTCCCCAAGATGAGCATCACGGACGTTGCGCTCAGTTCCGGTTTCAACAACATCACCTCCTTCCGCCGTGCCTTTTTCGACCATTACGGCTGTACTCCCAGCGAACACAGAAAAGCGAGGGAACAGGAGAAGCCAGAGGCAGAGTAATGAACCGGGAAGGAATTCATCCACACCCAAGCCAGAAAAGAATGGTGGGGAAGTGAGGCATAACCTCATTTCCCCACTATTTTCTTTATCTCATTGAGTTTGTTGAGTGCTTCGAGCGGCGTGAGATTGTTGACATCGAGGTGGAGGATTTCATCCCTCACCTGCGTGAGCACAGGGTCATCGAGCTGGAAGAAGTTCATCTGTACCCCCTCGTGGGACTGCGAGACGGAAATCTTGCCCTCTACCCCCTCCTTGTGGCGCGAAGCCTCCAGCTGTGCGAGGACTTTCTCTGCCCGCTTCACTATCTGGTTGGGCATACCGGCCAGCCGGGCCACATGAATACCGAAACTGTGCTCGCTGCCCCCCTCCACAAGTCTGCGCAGGAAGATGACCTTGCCCTCCACCTCCTTCACGCTGACATTGAAGTTCCTGATACGCGGATAGGTATTCTCCATCTCGTTCAGTTCGTGGTAGTGCGTGGCAAAGAGCGTGCGCGCCCTGCCCTTCGGGTTCTCATGGATGTACTCCACGATGCTCCAGGCGATGGAGATGCCGTCATAGGTACTGGTACCCCGTCCCAGTTCGTCGAAGAGCACGAGGCTACGCGGTGAGAGGTTGTTGAGGATGCTGGCAGCCTCGTTCATCTCCACCATGAAGGTACTCTCCCCCATGGAGATGTTGTCGCTGGCTCCCACGCGTGTGAAAATCTTATCGACGACACCCACACGGGCACTCTCTGCAGGCACGAAGCACCCTACCTGGGCCAGCAGCACGATGAGGGCTGTCTGGCGGAGCAAGGCACTCTTACCCGCCATGTTGGGACCCGTGATGATGATGACCTGCTGCTTGTCCGTGTCCAGATAGACATCATTGGGCACGTAGCGTTCCCCCACGGGCATCTGCCGTTCGATGACGGGATGTCTTCCCTGTTTGATGTCGAGCACCTCACTCTCGTCCACCACGGGACGTATGTATCGGTTCTCGCTGGCCGCAGTGGCGAAACTCAGCAGGCAGTCCAGCTGCGCTATCAGCATGGCATTGGTCTGCACCTCGGCGGTATGCTGTGCGAGCGCGTTCACCAGTTCATTGAAGAGGCGCGTCTCCAGTGCCAGTATCTTCTCCTCTGCCCCCAGTATCTTCTCCTCATATTCCTTCAGTTCCTGCGTGATGTAGCGTTCCGCCTGGGTCAACGTCTGCTTACGGATCCACTCAGCAGGTACGTGGTCCTTGAAGGTGTTACGCACCTCCAGGTAGTAACCGAAGACATTGTTGTAGCCAATCTTCAGACTGCTGATGCCCGTCTTCTCCACCTCTCGCTGCTGTATCTGCAGCAGGTAGTCCTTACCCTGGTAGGCCATGTGCCGCAATTCATCCAGTTCCTCGCTCACACCATCCGCAATGACCCCTCCCTTGGCCACCATGAGCGGCGGGTCGGGCTTGACCTCCCTCGCTATGCGGTCACGCACCTCCTCGCAGAGAATCAGTTGGGTGCCCAGTGTCCGCAGCGTGTCGTCGTCACTCTCCATGAGAGCCTCCTTGACAGGCTCGATGGCCTGGAGTGCAATGCGCAGCTGCTGCACGTCGCGCGGCGTGACACGTCCCGTACTCACCTTGGCCGTGATGCGTTCCAGGTCTCCCACCTGCTGCAGCTGTTCATTGACCAGTTCGCGGAGGTCAGGATGACGGAAGAAACAGTTCACCACATCCTGCCGGCGCGTGATGGCCCTTACGTCCTTGAGGGGGAACGTGAGCCATCGGCGCAGGGTGCGTCCACCCATAGGCGTGATGGTATGGTCGATGATGTCAAGGAGCGAACAGCCATCCCCGCTCATGGATTCAAGGAGTTCGAGGCTGCGCAGCGTGAACTTGTCCATGTGGACGAAACGCTCCTCCTCGATGCGGCTGATACCCGTGATGTGCTTCAGGTGCGTATGCTGCGTCATCTCCAGGTACTGCAGCACCGCCCCGGCAGCCACAATGCCGCTCTTGAGGTGGTCTATGCCGAATCCCTTGAGACTCTTCACCTGAAAATGGCGCAGGAGCTTCTGCGTAGCCGTGCTCTCGGTGAAGCACCAGTCATCGAGTTCGAAGGTGACGTAGCGCGTGCCAAAGCAACCCTCGAACTGATTCTTCTTGCCGCGTTCGTGCAGCACCTCCTTGGGCATGAAGTTGCCCAGCAGCTTATCGACATACTCTGCCGTGCCCTGTGCCGTCATGAACTCTCCCGTGCTGATGTCGAGCAAGGCCAGTCCGCACGCCCCCTTGCCGAAATGTACGGAAGCTAAGAAATTGTTCTCCTTGCAGTTCAGCACGTTGTCGTTCATGGCCACACCCGGTGTGACCAGTTCCGTGATACCCCGCTTCACCAGTTTCTTGGTCGTCTTGGGGTCTTCGAGCTGGTCGCAGATGGCCACCCTTCGTCCCGCACGTATGAGTTTGGGCAGGTAGGTGTCCAGGGCATGATAGGGGAATCCGGCCATCTCCACGTTGTTGAGGAACTCCTTGTTGTTGTTCCTGCGCGTCAGCGTGATGCCCAGTATCTGTGAAGCCTCCACGGCATCCTGTCCGTAGGTCTCGTAGAAGTCGCCACAACGGAAGAGCAGCACCGCATCCGGGTGCTTCTCCTTCAAGTCGAAGAATTGCTTCATCATGGGCGTCAAGCCCTCTGTCTTTGCCATAGTATGTCTTGCTCAAAGTTGCTGCATGTCATGCAGCTTCTTGTAATAACCGTTTGTCTGTATGAGTTCCTCATGCGTACCCCTCTCCACGATGCGTCCCTCGTGCAGGACACATATCTCATCCGCATTGCGAATGGTAGAGAGCCTGTGGGCGATAGCCACCGTGGTACGCGTCTTCATGAGATGCTCCAGGGCATCCTGCACGAGGCGTTCGCTCTCCGTGTCAAGTGCCGAGGTAGCCTCGTCAAGGATGAGGATGGGTGGGTTCTTGAGGATGGCCCGTGCAATGCTGATGCGCTGCCGCTGTCCTCCCGAGAGGCGGCATCCCCGGTCACCGATGGGAGTGTCGTAGCCCAGCTCCATCTGCATGATGAAGTCATGGGCATTGGCTATCTTGGCCGCCTCGATGACCCGCTGGCGGAGTTCCTCCGACACTTCCTGTCCTGCAAGCGGTGCCATCTCTCCGAAGGCAATGTTGTTGAAGACCGTATCGTTGAAGAGGATAGCCTCCTGGTTGACATTACCGATAAGACTGCGCAAGGAATGGATGCTCAGTGTGCGGATGTCCTGACCGTCGATGCTGATGCTGCCCTGCGTCACGTCGTGATAACGCGGGATGAGATCTACCAGCGTGCTCTTTCCGCTGCCACTCTGTCCCACAAGTGCAATGGTCTTTCCTTTGGGGATGGTCAGGTTGATGTCGTGCAGTACCTGCCGCTCCTCGTTGTAGGCAAACGCCACGTCCTTGAAGACGATGCCCTGCTCCAGCGACCTGATTTCCGAGGGATTTTCCACTTCCCGGATGGGATTCTCCGCCTGCAGTATCTTGTCGATGCGCTCCAGGGAAGCCAGTCCCTTCTGTATGGCATAACCGGCACGCGAGAGATCCTTGAGAGGCTGCAGCGTGGTGTAGAGGATGACGAGGTAGTAGATGAAGATGCTGGCATCGATGGGAGAGTGCCCGGAGAAGATCAGCGTGCCTCCGAACCACAGCACGATGACAATCATCACCGTACCCAGGAACTCGCTGACGGGATGTGCCGCACTCTGCCGTATGGCCACGCGGGTGGAAGCCCTGCGGTACTCGTTGTTGACAGCCTCGAAACGCTTCACCATCATCTTCTCGGCAATGAAAGCCTTGATGATGCGCAGTCCCCCGAGCGTCTCCTCTATCTGGCTGAGTCCGTCACTCCACTTGGACTGGGCATAGAGCGACTTCTTCTTCAGCGACTTGCCGATGCGCCCTATGCCGAAGGCCAGTACAGGCACGACGATGAGGGTGAAGAGGGTGAGCTGCCAGGAGATGTAGAAGAGGGTACCCATATAGACGAGGATGAAGATGGGGTTCTTGATGATCATGTCCAGGGAACTGGTGATGCTGCCATCCACCTCGTTGGCATCCGTGGAGACACGTGCCAGGACATCGCCCTTGCGCTCTTCACTGAAGAACGAAAGGGGCAGTCCCACTATCTTGCGGTACATCCGGGCCCGTATGTCGCGCACGATACCCGTGCGGATGGGCATCAGCGTGGCAGAACCGGCAAAGTAGCAACCCGTCTTGAGGAGCGTCATGAAGGCCAGTCCCAGTCCCAGGTAGAGCATCGTGGTGGCAGGACCGCAGGCAGCAATGAGTTCCTGGGCGTAGTAGTTGAGGTTGTTCCTGGCCACCCCACCCAGGTCGCCGCTCCCCCACTCCATGAACTCATAGTGCTCCTGCTCCACCTGAAAGAGGATGTTGAGGATGGGCAGGAGGAGCGAGAAAGAGAACACGTTGAACAGCGCCGTGAGGATGTTGAACCCGAACGTGGCCGCTATATATTTCCTGTAAGGGGCGAAATAAGGCCCCATCTTCTTCCAGAATTCCTTCATACAAGACAATCTATTTTCTACCAAAGTCGGCAGGTATCTCCCCCCATTCCTCGGTGTTCCACTTCAATATAGGTACGCGGAAGTCATTCTCGCGCAACCACTTCTCAGCCCGCTGCACCAGGTTGAGGGCCTGTGCCGTATCGGGGTTAAGGGCCAGGGTCGTTCTGGCTTTCTTGTTGCGCACCCAAGCCTGTCCGCTCACGCTGTCGCTGTAGATGGGCATGTGGATGCCCTTCTGCTTCATGAGTGCCAGCCCGTGTACGATGGCCAGAAACTCACCGATGTTGTTGGTACCCAGCATGGGACCCACGCGAAACACCTCCCTGCCGCTGGGCATGTGGACACCCCGGTACTCCATGGGACCGGGATTGCCGCTGCATGCAGCATCTACACACAGAGCCTCGCTGACCATGCCCATTACATTCTCTCGGGAACCTCGATTCCGAGCAGTCCCAATCCGTTCCTGATGACCTTGCTGACAGCCTCGCTGAGTGCCAGACGTATCACCTTCTTATGGGCATCCTCCTCCTTCAGCACGCTGAAGTCATGGTAGAACTGGTTGTACTCCTTGACCAGTTCGTAGCAGTAGTTGGCGATGCAGGAAGGGTTGTAGTCCGTACCGGCCTGCCTTACGGCAGCCGTGAATCCATTGAGGTGCTGTATGAGGCTGATCTCCTTGTCGTTGAGTTCCGTCTCAACGGGCAGCGTGGCAGGTACCTCGATACCCTCGGCGGCCGCCTTGCGCAGGATGCTGCGGATGCGGGCGTAGGTATATTGTATGAAGGGACCCGTGTTGCCGTTGAAGTCGATGCTCTCTTCAGGATTGAAGAGCATGTTCTTGCGGGCATCCACCTTGAGGATGAAATACTTCAGGGCTCCCATACCCACGATGCGTGCTATCTCGCTGGCCTCCTCCTCGGTGAGTCCCTCCAGCTTCTTCATCTTGTCGGCACTCATCTCCCGTGCATCGGCAATCATGGTGGCTATGAGGTCGTCGGCATCCACCACGGTACCCTCACGGCTCTTCATCTTACCGTTGGGAAGTTCCACCATGCCATAGGAGAAGTGTACCAGGTCCTTACCCCACTTGAAACCAAGCTTGTCGAGAAGAATGGAGAGCACCTGGAAGTGGTAGTTCTGCTCATTGCCCACCACATAGATCATCTTGTCGATGGGATAGTCCTGGAAACGGAGCTTGGCAGTACCGATGTCCTGGGTCATATAGACGGAGGTGCCGTCGCTGCGGAGCAGGAGTTTCTCGTCCAGTCCTTCCTTCGTGAGGTCGGCCCACACGGAGTTGTCCTCACGGCGATAGAAGAATCCCTTCTGCAGACCCTCCTCGACTTTCTCCTTGCCTTCCAGGTAGGTGTCGCTCTCGTAGTATATCTTGTCGAAGGACACTCCCAGTGCCTTGTAGGTCTCATCGAAACCGGCATAGACCCACTCGTTCATCTTACGCCAGAGGGCACGCACCTCGGGGTCGTTGTGCTCCCACTTCACCAGCATCTCGTGGGCCTCCACGATGAGGGGTGCCTCCTGCTTGGCCTTCTCGGCAGCAGCCTCGGCATCCATGCCCTGGGCCACGAAGGCAGCGGTGAGCTCCTTGACCTGCTCACGGTAGTGCTTGTCGAAACTTACGTAGTAGTCGCCGATGAGATGGTCGCCCTTCTTGCCCGTCGATTCGGGTGTCTCGCCGTTGCCATACTTGAGCCATGCCAGCATGGACTTGCAGATATGTATGCCACGGTCGTTGACGATGTTGGTCTTCACCACCTTGTTGCCATTGGCCTCCATGACATTGGCCAATGCCCAACCCAGGAGGTTGTTGCGTACGTGTCCCAGGTGGAGAGGCTTGTTGGTATTGGGGCTCGAATACTCTATCATGACCAGGGGACTCTCCTCCGTGACGGGCACGAAACCGAACTTCTCCTCGGCATTGATGCTTTCGAGCATCTTGATCCAGAGGGCGGGGGCGATGACGAGGTTCAGGAAACCTTTCACCACGCTGAAGCGGCTCACCACGTCGCTGACATTATCCACGAGGTACTGGCCAATCTCCTGGGCTGTGTCCTCAGGCTTCTTGCGACTGAGTTTCAGGAAGGGAAATACCACCAGGGTGAGGTTGCCTTCAAACTCAGCTCTTGTTTCCTGCAACTGTACCATCTTTTCGGGCACATCCTGCCCATAGAGGGTTTTCAGACCGGCAATGACTGCCGCAGTAATCTTTGATTCAATGCTTGTCATATCGTTGTTTTTTACGTTTATCGGGTCAAACGAAATACGCGCACGCGCAATTTCGCGCACAAAGATACATAAAAAAATCGAATTATATGACTACAGGGATGAAAAACATGGGTTTA
>CALZGT010000079.1 GCA_945787235.1 uncultured Prevotellaceae bacterium | reverse complement strand
TCAGGGAGACTGGGGAAGGGTGATGGGGAAGAGGGGATGGTCGGTGTGCTCGCGGCGGATGAGAGAGACCATGCGGCGGAGTTTCCTGGGATAGAGGGCTGAGAGGTCATGGTCCTCGTGAATGTCCTTGCTCAGGTCGTAGAGCGCACAACGGCCAGACTTGACCACCAACTTCCAGTTGCCCATGCGCAAACCAATCATGTCCGTCTCGTGAAACTCCCAGTACAGGAACTCGTGACGCTCCTGACGGCGGTCATGACCCGTCAGCGTGGGACAGAAGGAAATGCCATCGTAGGGGTGCTCACGGGTGCTGCTTTTGCGGCTGGCAGATGAGCCGTCCAGACCGGCGTAGTCCAGGAGCGTGGGCATGATGTCGTAGAAGGCCAACTGGTGGTCATTGACGACACCCCTTGGGACACGCGGCCCCTTGACAAGGAAGGGAATGCGGATGCCCCCCTCGTGGGTGGAACGCTTCAAACCCTTGAGCCGTCCGTCACGGTTGAACCACGTAGGGTCGGCGCCACCCTCCTCGTGAGGTCCGTTGTCGGAGGTGAAGATGACCAGCGTGTTCTCCTCCAGTCCCTTCTCCCTGAGTTTGTCGAAGATCTCGCCCACCTGTGCATCGAGACGGCTTATCATGGCAGCAAACTGCGCATGGCGGTTCCCGTTGCGGTAGTACCACGACTGGAACTGCCCCCGGAAACCACTGTCCTGTCCCCGGAAGCGTTCCGTGTAGCGTTGCAGCAAGGAGTCGTTGGGCTGCCACAGTTCGGCATGAGGCAGCGTGTAGGTGAAGATACCCAGAAAAGGCTGCTCCTGCGTCTGCCTGTCCAGCCATTCGAGGGCATAACGGTGAATGAGGTCGCTGGAGTACTCCGTGCGGTTCTCGTAGTCCCTGTCACCCGAAGCCGCGGACCGATGCTTGATGTTCTGCTGCAGGGTGTCCATCACCACGTAGTGGTCGCCGTAACGTTGCGGGTCGTAGCGGTTGAGGAAGTTGGGATAGTACGAATGTGCCTGGAACTGGCAGAGGTAGCCATAGTAGCAGTCAATGCCCCTGAGGTGGGGCAGAGACGCGCTGCTGCTCACCCGGCTCTTTGACGTGTCCGTGTTGCCGTCCTCCTTCGTGAGGTACTTGTCCGGGTAGGCCGTGTTGTAGTAGCCTCCCGCCCATTTGCCGAACATACCCGTCGTGTAGCCAGCCTCCTTCATCATCTCGGGGATGATGCGGTGCGTATTGAGGTAAGGTTCCTGGCCGATGATGCCGTAGTCCGCATTCTCGCCGAAGGCACGCTGCCGGAGCGATGCCGTCCAGTATTCGCGGTTGCCCCGCACGTGCGTATGGCCCGTGTGCTGTCCCGTCATGAGCGAGGCACGCGAGGGCGCACTCACCGGGCTGCCTGCGTAAGCCTGCGTGAAGCGCATTCCCTCCCGGGCCATCCTGTCCAGGTGAGGCGTTTCGATGAGCTTCTGTCCGTAGCATCCCAGGTCGCCATAGCCCATGTCATCACATACGATGAGCAGGATGTTGGGGCGTGACGCCACCTTCTGTGCCGCCATCGGTGAGGCCAGGGGTATGAGTCCCAGGGCCATGAGGGAAAGTTCCGTTCTTCTTGTCATGTCAGTTCCAATAATCCTTCAATACCTCAGAAAGGAGCCTGCAAGTCCAGCTGGCGGATGACCTCCACGTCAGCGGGGAGCCATCTGACAGCATCCAGTTCCTCCTGGCTCAGCCAGCGTGCCGCCTCGTGCTCCAGAAGGGTGAGCCTGCCCGCCACTACCCGGCACCGGAAGCACAGCATGGAGAGGTGGAAGTCCGGATAGTCATACTCCACCGAGGCCACCAGCTTTCCTGCCTCGATGTCCACAGCCAGCTCCTCCTGCATCTCTCGCCGCAGAGCCTCCCGCGGCTCCTCTCCCTGTTCCACTTTTCCTCCGGGAAACTCCCACCAGTCCTTCCAGGGCCCATAGCCCCGCTGTGTAGCCAGCAGCCTGCCGTCCTGGATGAGGATGGCCGCCACTACGTGTATGGTCTTCTTGGTCTTTGGGGAAAGACTTGTGTTCTGGGTTTCTTTCATAGTTTAAAAAGCTTTGCTGCAAAAATACGAAAAAAAAAGGAGAAATATGCAGGCAGGCTCAAAAAAATGACGAAACACGCAAGAAAGGCTCGAAATGGCAGAAAAGTTTGGCGGTGTGGATTATTATGCGTAATTTTGTGAAAGAACAAAAATCATCCAGACTAAAAAAGCAAGAAACCATGATACTCGACATTACCCTCCGACTCGTGGCTGCCATGTTCCTCGGCGGTTCCATAGGCATAGAGCGTGAGTTCCGCTCCAAGGATGCCGGTTTCCGAACCCATTTCCTCGTGGCACTGGGCAGTGCCCTCTTCACCGTCGTGTCGCAGTACGGCTTCGGCATCGACCTAAAAGACTCGTCGCGAGTGGCCGCCCAGGTCGTTTCCGGCATCGGCTTCCTCGGTGCCGGCACCATTATCTTCCAGAAGAACATGGTGCGCGGTCTGACCACCGCTGCTGGTCTGTGGGTGACCGCCGCCATCGGTCTGGCCTGTGGCACCGGCCTCTTTGTCGTGGCCGCCATTACTACCGGTCTGGTGCTCATGGGCCTGGAAGCCCTGCACACCCTCATCCCCCAGTTGGGCAGGGCCGCCGTGCAGTTGGGATTCAGTACGGAGTCGAAGAAGACCGTCGGCGAAGTCCTCCGTCGGCTGAAGGAAGAAGACATCTCCATCAGTTCCTTCGAGATGAAGAGCCGTGAGACGAAGTTTGGCGAGGTCTTTGACGTGACGGCCGACATACGCATCAAGCGTGGTGGGCACAACGAACGCATCCTCCACCTCATCAATGAGTTTGATGACGTGACCATCTCCCATCTGGAATAGTTCCTCCGGCAAGGGGGCTACCGTATGTCCCCGTAAAGACCTGCGGCCACAGACAAGGCAAATCTGCAGGCCCCCCTATGCGCTCACCCTTATCCACTTCTCCCTGAAATACAAGAAGCCTCATCCGCACCTGTAGGCGGATGAGGCTTCCTTTATTATATTATGAGGTGAGAATCCCCGAGACACCTCCCCTAAGAGAGGGGAGGGCAGGGAGCTTCTTTACATGCAGTGGTTGATGGTACGTGAGAGTACGTCAAGCTGCTGCTCGCGTGTCAGTTTCACGAAGTTCACGGCATAGCCGCTGACACGGATGGTGAGCTGCGGGTACTTCTCGGGATGCTCCATGGCGTCGAGCAGCAGGTCGCGGTCGAAGACGTTGACGTTGAGGTGCTGACCGCCATCGGGCGTGAAGTAGCCATCCATGAGGTTGACGAGGTTCTGTGCCTGCGTCTCGCGATCCTTGCCCAGCGCTGAGGGACTGATAGCGAAGGTGTAGGAGATACCATCCTTGCTGTGGTGGAAGGGCAGCTTGGCCACGGAAGCCAGTGCAGCCACGGCACCCTTGAGGTCGCGGGCATTCATGGGGTTGGCACCCGGAGCGAAGGGCACGCCAGCCTTGCGGCCGTCGGGCGTAGCACCCGTGTTGCGGCCATACACCACGTTGGAGGTGATGGTGAGCAGCGACTGGGTGGGGATGGCATCGCGGTAGGTACGATGCTGACGCAGGTACTCCATGAACTTCTCCGTGAGCATGACGGCAATCTGATCCGTCTCATCGTGGTTGTTGCCGAAAGGTACGTACTCACCCTCCTCGATGACGTAATCCACAGCCAGACCAGCCTCGTTGCGCACGATGCGTATCTTGCAGTTCTTCATGGCTGCAATGGAGTCGGTAACGATGGAGATACCGGCGATACCCGTAGCACGTGTGCGCTGAACGTCGCCATCGTGGAGAGCCATCTCGAAAGCCTCGTAGTCATACTTGTCGTGCATGTAGTGGATAATCTTCAGCGCGTTGACGTAAGTCTTGGCCAGCCAGCGCATCATGGCATCGAAGCGAGGCCAGAACTCCTCGTAGGTGAGGTAGTCGCTGGTGATGGGGCTGAAGCAGGGACCTACCTGGTTGCCATGCACCTCATCCTTACCGCCGTTGATGGCATAGAGCATACACTTGGCCAGGTTGGCGCGTGCACCGAAGAACTGCATCTGCTTACCGATCTTCATGGGGCTTACGCAGCAGGCAATGCCGTAGTCGTCGCCCAGTTCAGGACGCATCAGTTCGTCGTTCTCGTACTGGATGGCACTCGTGTCCATGGACACCTTGGCACAGTACTTCTTCCAAGGCTCGGGCAGACGCTCGCTCCAAAGCACGGTGATGTTGGGCTCGGGAGAGGGACCCATGTTGTAGAGCGTGTGGAGCAGACGGTAGTCCGTCTTGGTGACCATGTTGCGGCCATCGATGCCCATACCGCCCACGGAAGCCGTAGCCCAGATGGGGTCGCCGGAGAAGAGATCGTTGTACTCGGGAGTACGCAGGAAGCGCACGATGCGCAGCTTCATGACCATCTGGTCGATGAGCTCCTGAGCCTCCTCCTCGGTGAGGGTACCGTTCTTGAGGTCACGCTGGATGTAGATGTCGAGGAAGGTGCAGATACGTCCGATGGACATGGCGGCACCATCCTGGTCCTTGACGGCACCCAGATAGCCGAAGTACGTCCACTGGACAGCCTCGCGTGCGTTCTGTGCAGGACGTGTCACGTCGAAACCATATCCGGCACACATGCGCTCGAACTCCTTGAGTGCATTGATCTGGTCGGTAATCTCCTCGCGGCAGCGTACGATTTCCTCGGTGAATTCCTGGATGTCGATACGCTTGTGGAAGCGCTTCTTCTCCTCGATGAGGTTGGTGGTTCCGTAGAGTGCGATACGGCGGTAGTCGCCAATGATGCGTCCACGTCCGTAAGCATCGGGCAGACCCGTGATGATGTGTGCGTGACGAGCGGCCTTGATGTCATCGTTGTAGGCAGCAAAGACACCTTCGTTGTGCGTCTTGCGGTACTTGGTGTAGATGGTCTTCGTCCAGGGGTCCAGCTCATAGCCGTAAGCCTTGAGAGCCGACTCCACCATGCGGATACCACCCTTGGGGAAGATACCGCGCTTGAGAGGCTTGTCGGTCTGCACACCCACAATCACCTCGTCCTCCTTGCTGATATATCCAGGGCCGTAAGTATCGATGCTCTGGGGCAGGCGGGTCTCAGCGTCATAGACACCCTTCTCGCGCTCCACCTTGAACATCTCGCTCAGAATGTTCCACAGCTTGGTGGTCTTGGCTGAAGCAGGCTTCAGGAAACTCTCGTCACCGTAGTACGGTTCGTAGTTGTGCTGGATGAAATCGCGCACGTCAATCTCGTGCTTCCATGAAGTGCCTTTGAAATCGTTCTGTAAGTTCTGGAATTGCATAAACTAAACTTTTTGGTTAGTGAATTGTTCTTCTTTCTCTTTTTCGGTTACAAAGTTACGCCTTTTTTTTTGTATTTCAAAAAAATATAAGTACCTTTGGCAGCGAAAATGCAGAAATCTACTATTATTTGACCCAAATCAATCATATATCTATGAGAAAGTTACTTTTTCCGCTGCTGTTCCTGGGTGCTTCGAGCCTCATGGCCCAGACCCAGCTGCTCCCCTCCCAACTCACCTATTCAATCAAGGCAGGTTCCGCCATCAGCATCCACGACCCCTCCGTGGTGCTCCGTGACGGCAAGTACATCGTGTGGGGTTCCCACTTGGGCGTAGCCACCAGCAGCGACCTCGTGACGTGGACGCCCCTCTCGGCCAACGGGCAGACCTTCCGCAAGCTGTCCAAGCAGGGAACCGCCTCGGGTACGGCATGTGGTCATGCCGATGCCTTCAACGTGCAGCAAATCACCAAGATAAAGAATCGTGAAGGTGTGGAGGTTGATTTCCCCAATTTCGATGCCGAAGCCTATTGCTCGCGCTATGCCAAAGACAAGAATACGTGGATAAACGGCAGCATGTGGGCTCCCGACATCCTGTTCAACGAGGAGATGCAGAAATGGTGCCTCTACATGAGCCTGAACGGAGACCACTGGTCCAGCATCATCGTGCTGCTCACCAGCGATGCCCCCACCGGTCCCTGGACCTACCAGGGGCCCGTGGTGATGGGCGGTTTCCACGGCCAGACGATAGGGGGCGTGGCTCCCGTCAAGGTCACGGAGACCGACTACGAGATAGCCACGGGTGAGAAGAGCTTTGCCGCCCGCTACAAGCAGTCGGACAACGGCAAGTTCTGGCCCAACTGCATCGACCCCTGCGTCTTCTATGACGAGGAAGGTGAACTGTGGATGACGTATGGTTCCTGGAGTGGCGGCATCTTCATGCTGAAGCTCGACAAGACGAACGGCCTGCGCGACTATACCTATATATATAATAGTGACTACGCCTCGAAGGGAGCCAGCGGTGTGAGCGACCCCTACTTCGGCCGCAAGATAGCCGGTGGCTACTACGTGAGCGGCGAGGGCAGCTACGTGCAGCACATCGGCGACTACTACTACCTCTTCATGAGCTACGGATTCTTTGCCCCCGGAGGCAAGGATCCCGACGGCACCCTGCGGGGCGGCGGCTACGACATGCGCATCTTCCGCAGCCGGAAGCCCGAAGGTCCCTACGTGGATGCCAACGGCACCTCGGCCCTCTTCACCCAGTGGGCGATGAACTACGGTCCCGAACCCCATGACGTGCGCGGCATGCGCCTGATGAGTGCCTACAACGGGTGGGGCGAGCTGCAGGAAGTGGGCGAACGCTCCCAGGGCCACAACTCAGCCTGCGTGGATGAGCAGGGACGCGCCTTCGTGGTCTATCATACCAAGTTCAATGACGGCACCCTCGGCCATCAGGTGCGCGTACACCAGCTCTTTGTCAACAAGAAGGGATGGCTCGTGGCTTCGCCCTTCTGCTACCAGGGCGAGGAGCAGGGACTCCTGTCCGGCGCCTCAGCCAGCGAACTCTGTGGAGAATACCGTCTGATGCTGCATCCCACGAAGCAGAACTTCGACAAAATGGAAGAAGCACTCCCCCAGACGGTGACCCTCACCGAGGACGGTAAGGTGACGGGCGACCTCAAGGGTTCCTGGCATGTCGATGAGGATGCGGCCACGATGTATATCCGTGTGGGCAGCGTGACCTACAGCGGCGTGTTCTGCCAGGGCAGCGTGAATGGAGCCACCAAGACGGGCTACAAGACCAGTACGCTCTGCACCATAGGTTTCACCGCCCTGAGCGATGTCAAGGGAGCCTCCAACCTGGGCACTCCCCTCTGGGGTTACAAGCTCTCGCCCAAGAGTGCCCTGGCTCTCAACTACCAGACGAACAAATCGACCTTCCTCACCGAGGTGCGCAACAACAAGACGGTGAGCAAGGACCTCAACCTCATCTTTCCCACGACGCACAACGTCGTGCTCACCTGGACGTCATCCCTGCCCGAGGTCATCAGTCCCGAAGGTCACTACAACCCCGAGGGACTCACCGAGGAGACTCCCGTCACGCTGACGGGCCGCCTCTCGTGTGGGGAATACTTCTGGGAGCGTGAGTACAACGTCAAGGCCAAGCCCATGGAAGGGGCGGCCATCGGTGACGTGCAGGAAGAGAAGCGGGACGGACAGCTCTACGACCTCAGCGGACGCAGGCTGAAGGAAGTGCCGCGCAAGGGCATCTACATACAGAACGGGCGTAAGCGCGTGTTCTGACAGGGTAGGGGGGCAGCCAGGACAGCCCCCCTTACTGTTTCCTTTCGCATCCCGGGCAGGTGCCCTTGACGATGAACTCCGACTCCTGCATCCTGAAGCCCTCGGGCAGCGGGATGTGGGGGATGGTGAGTTCCGTCAGGCAGTACGTCCTGCCGCAGCGGGTGCAGGTGAAGTGGACATGACCCGTGTGGTGCTCGTCGTGGCAGCGGCACACACAGTACTTCTGGTGCCCGGAGCCGTCATTGACCTCGTGCAGCAGGTGCCGGTCGGTAAAGAGCCGCAGGGCACGGAAGATGCTGGAGCGGTCCATGTGCGGAAGCATTTCCTCCAGGTCGGCCAGCGAGAAAGTCTTCGTCTGCCGCTCACATTGCTGCCATACCAGCAGGCGTACCGAGGTGGGCTTCACCCCGTGCCGGCTGAGGACTTCCTCCAGGGAGTGTGCAGGTGTGGTGTGGTTCATCGTGCGCTATCGTGTTTTGAGGTTTCCGACTGCGAAGATAGCAATAAAAATCGAGATGGCCATCATCTTGTCAGCGGTTTTACGTTTCTTAACGGAAGAAAGTGCCGAATAGTCTGATTTTCTGACATTTTGACGCATACAGGCCGCTTGGATTCATCTTTGAGATACTTGGGGCAGAACAAAAAACCAAAAACCCACAAGTTATGAATACACAGAACAAGAATCCAAACCAGAGCGCGCAGAAGTACGAGAACCTGCAGCGCTTTGCCCGCAACCTCGTAGAGGATGCGAAGAACGGCAAGCTCGACCCCGTGATAGGTCGTGACGACGAGATAAGGCGTGTGCTGCAAATCCTCTCACGCCGTACCAAGAACAACCCCATCCTCATCGGTGAACCCGGTACGGGAAAGACAGCCATCGTGGAGGGTCTGGCACACCGCATCCTGCGGGGCGACGTGCCCGAGAACCTGAAGGGCAAGCTGCTCTACTCCCTGGACATGGGTGCCCTGATAGCCGGTGCCAAGTACCAGGGTGAGTTTGAGGAACGTCTGAAGGGTGTCATCAAGGACGTCACGGAGAGTGACGGGCAGATCATCCTCTTCATCGATGAGATACACACGCTGGTGGGTGCCGGACAGAGCCAGGGAGCCATGGATGCCGCCAACATACTGAAGCCGGCCCTGGCCAGGGGCGAACTGCGCAGCATCGGTGCCACCACGCTGGACGAGTACCAGAAGTACTTCGAGAAGGACAAGGCCCTGGAACGCCGTTTCCAGAGCGTCATGGTCGATGAACCCGACACGCTGGCCAGCATCAGCATCCTGCGAGGCTTGAAGGAACGCTACGAGCAGCACCACCGCGTGCGTATCCAGGACGATGCCATCATAGCGGCCGTGGAGCTCTCCAACCGCTACATCACGGAGCGTTTCCTCCCCGACAAGGCCATCGACCTCATGGATGAGGCTGCCGCCAAACTGCGTATGGAGCGCGACTCCGTGCCCGAGGAACTGGATGAGCTGACGCGCCGCCTCAAGCAGCTGGAGATAGAGCGTGAGGCCATACGCCGTGAGGCCAAGGGGGCTTCGGACAAGCAGGCGGCTGCCGCTGCCAAGGCCAAACTGGAGAAGCTGGAGGGGGAACTCGACAGCCTGAAGCGACAGGAGAACCAGATGAGGCAGCAGTGGGAACAGGAGAAGGGACAGGCCGAGCGCATACAGCTCGTCAAGGACCAGCAGCAGCAGCTCAGGCAGCAGGCTGAGCAGTATGAGCGGGACGGTGACTATGCACGGGTGGCCGAGATACGCTACTCGCGCTTGCCGGCCCTGGAGAAGGAACTGGAGCAGTACAAGGCTACGGCGGCCCAGGAAAAGATGATCAGGGAGGAGGTGACGGCTGACGACATCGCCGACGTGGTGAGCCGCTGGACGGGGATTCCCGTGAGCCGCATGCAGACCTCCGAACGTGAGAAGCTGCTGCACCTGGAGGAGGAACTCCACAAGCGTGTGGTAGGGCAGGAGGCTGCCATACAGGCCGTGAGCGATGCGGTGCGCCGCAGCCGTGCCGGACTGCAGGACAACAAGCGCCCCATTGGGTCGTTCATCTTCCTGGGGTCCACGGGCGTGGGCAAGACGGAGCTGGCCAAGGCACTGGCCGAGTACCTCTTTGACGATGAGACGATGATGACGCGTATCGACATGAGTGAGTACCAGGAGAAGTTCAGCGTGACGCGACTCATCGGTGCGCCTCCAGGATATGTCGGCTACGACGAGGGCGGACAGCTCACCGAGGCCGTGCGGCGCAAGCCCTACCAGGTGGTGCTCTTCGATGAGATAGAGAAGGCGCATCCCGATGTGTTCAACACCTTGCTGCAGGTGCTCGATGACGGACGGCTCACGGACTCCAAGGGACGTACCGTGAACTTCAAAAACACCATCATCATCATGACGAGCAACCTGATTCCGAGCGGACAGGACGGGGAGGACAAGGTGCGCGAGATGCTCATACAGCGGGGCATACGGCCGGAGTTCCTGAACCGAATCGACGAGATGATTGTCTTCCAGCCGCTCAACTGGGGCGAGATAAAGCAGATCGTGCGGCTGCAGATAGAGGCCGTCGGCAGGATGCTGCAGCAGAACGGCATCAGGCTCACACTCAGCGATGAGGCCATCGACCTGCTGGCCAACGCAGGCTACGACCCGGACTTCGGGGCACGGCCCGTGAAGCGCGCCATACAGCGACTGCTGCTCAATGACCTCTCCAAGGCCCTCCTGGCCGGCACCATTGGCAACAGCCTGCCCATCCGGGTGGAGGCCGTGGACGGAAAGCT
>CALZGT010000078.1 GCA_945787235.1 uncultured Prevotellaceae bacterium | reverse complement strand
GGGGGAGTAGTTGGGAGTTCATAGTTCTGTTGAGAGGTTATGGGTTATAGGTTATCGAAGGGGTTATGGTTTTTGAGGTTATAGTTCATGGCTGCTCAATAGTGGATGAGAACCATAGCCCGAAGAGAACAGGACATGCACGCTAACTCCTTCGATTATAACCCCAAAAACTATAACCCGAAGACAGCCTCAAATCCAACCATAACCCATTCGATAACCCATAACCCATAACCTATAACCCATAACCTATAACCTATAACCCATAACCAATAGTTAATATTTTTTGCTATGAAATCGATAAGAGAATTGTTTCGCATAGGGTATGGGCCTTCCAGTAGTCATACGATGGGGCCCCGCAGGGCAGCAGAGATGTTCAAGGAGCGTCATCCAGAGGCTGCCAGTTACGAAGTTACACTGTATGGTAGTTTAGGGGCTACTGGCAAGGGGCACATGACCGATGTGGCCATCCTTGATGTCCTGCCCAACGCTTCTATAGTATGGAAGGGTGAGGTGTTCTTGGACTTCCATCCCAATGGCATGTTGTTCAAGAGCATGGATGCTGAGGGCAAGGTCACGGATGAGTGGACGGTGTTCAGTGTGGGCGGTGGTGCCTTGGCAGAAGAGGGCCAGCAGATAGAGACGGAGGAGATATACAACCTGAATACCATGACGGAGATTCTTGAATACTGCAATTATTCAGGTAAGAGTTACTGGGAGTATGTCGAGGAATGCGAAGGCCCCGAGATATGGGATTATCTTGCCGAGGTCTGGCAGGTGATGCGTCAGGCTGTAGAGCAGGGACTTGATGCTGAGGGCGTGTTGCCTGGCCCCTTGAACCTGCGCCGCAAGGCGGCTACCTATCATATCAAGGCAACGGGCTATCAGGACAACCTTCGTACGCGTGGACTTGTGTTCTCTTATGCCTTGGCGGTGAGTGAACAGAATGCTAGTGGAGGCAAGATTGTCACTGCACCTACCTGTGGTTCCTGTGGCGTGCTGCCTGGTGTGCTTTACCACTTGTGGAAAGGTAAGAACTTCAGTGAGATGCGCATCCTGCGTGCCCTGGCTACGGCAGGTCTTGTGGGCAATGTGGTGAAACACAATGCATCCATAAGCGGTGCTGAGGTGGGATGCCAGGGTGAGGTGGGAGTGGCCTGTGCCATGGCCTCAGCTGCTGCCAACCAGCTCTTTGGAGGTAGCCCAACCCAAATAGAATATGCGGCCGAGATGGGGCTTGAACACCACCTGGGCATGACCTGCGACCCTGTGTGTGGTCTCGTGCAGATACCTTGCATAGAACGTAATGCCTATGCTGCTGCGCGTGCACTGGACTCCAACATCTATTCCACCTTCTCCGACGGCATACATCGTGTGTCCTTCGACAAGGTGGTCAGCGTGATGAAACAGACAGGCCACGACCTTCCTTCGCTCTACAAAGAGACCTCACAGGGTGGACTGGCCAAGGACTACCAGCAGATGAAGTTATAGGTCAAGGGGTCCCTTTCACAGTGTTTCGTCAGGCCAGACTATGTATAGATTCCATTCATAGCCATGCTCTCCCTCACTTACGGAGAATGGCTCCGACAGCAGTTGGGCTGCAAGGTACAGAAGATAGCCCTCAACGCCGGCTTCACCTGTCCCAACCGGGACGGCAGGGTGGGGCACGGCGGCTGTACCTATTGCAACAACCAGACTTTTAACCCTGGCTACTGCGCTACACAGAAGAGTGTCACGCAGCAACTTGAAGAGGGCAAGGCTTTCTTTTCCCGCAAGTACCCCGATATGAAATACCTGGCTTATTTCCAGGCCTATACCAATACTTATGCGGCCGTAGAACATTGCATCGCCCTTTATGAGGAGGCTCTTGCCGTACCTGACGTGGTGGGACTGGTCATTGCCACCCGTCCTGACTGCATGCCTTCGGCTCTGCTTGACTATCTTACACAGCTCAATCAACGCACTTTCCTTATCGTAGAATATGGAGTGGAGAGTGCCAGCGACGATACCCTGCGATGGATTAATCGCGGTCACACGTGGCAGCAGTCTGTGGAGGCCATTCATGAAACAGCCGGGAGGGGTATCCGTGTGGGGGCACACCTTATTTTGGGCTTTCCTGGTGACACCCGCGAAGAACTTATCCGTCAGGCACGTCTGGTGGCTTCCCTTCCCCTCACTACGCTCAAACTGCATCAATTGCAGGTCATCCGGGGTACTCGCATGGCACTTGAATATGAGCGTCATCCCTGGTCCATGCCCACCGTGGAGGAGTACATCCAACTTGTCAGAGATTACGTCCGTCAACTTCCTCCCACCATGCTGCTGGAGCGTTTTGTTTCTTCCTCTCCTGCCGAACTCCTTCTGGCTCCCAAGTGGGGACTGAAGAACCACGAATTTATGGATTTGCTCCGTAAGTCGCTATCTACTTCATGGACTTGATGAAGGTGGGTATTTGTCGGATCCATCTGAGACTTTTTTATTAGAGGTGGGTTCTATAAATTCGCTTTGTCAGATTTTGGAATTATTTTCGAGGTCAAATTGTAAGTTGAAGAGGGAGCGTAGCGAGCTACGTGACCGAGTTAACTTACAATTTGAACCGAAAAGAATCCTAAAGATGACAAAACGTCAACCCACAATTATTAACCCTTTTGACGGTGGGAATTTATAGAACCCACCTAGAAACTTTTTCTTTTTCCCGAGAGGTTTTTTGCCTAAAAATAACTGAAATATATAGGCTAAACGCAAAAAACTGCAAAGAGCGGGTTTGATTTTTGGCAGTGACAATAATTTGTTGTACCTTTACACCCACATTTTATAAACTACAAAAAAAGACATAATGGAAAAGATTCAAGAACTTACTCAAAAGATTTACCGCGAAGGTGTGGAGAAAGGCCAGCAGGAGGCCGCCCGCCTCATTGAGGAGGCTCAGGCAGAGGCTGCCAAGATTGTGGCTGAAGCCAAGGAGCAGGCTGCTGCCATTGAGGCCGGTGCCCGCAAGAAGGCGGCTGAACTGGATGAACACACCAAGGGCGAGCTGAAGCTCTACACCAGCCAGGCTTTGAATGCACTGAAGAGTGAGGTGGCCAACGTGATGACGCACAAGATTATCAGCCAGTCGGTGGGCGACCTCGTGGCTCAGAAGGACTTCCTCGGCCAGTTTGCCGTAGCTCTGGCTACCCAATGGGTGGAGAACGAGCCCATCACCATCGGCAGTGCCAAGGCAGAGGAACTGAAGGCGTATTTTGCAGCACATGCCAAGGCATTGCTGGACAAGGGGGTTACCATCGAGCAGGTCAACAACAAGAAGACGCTCTTCACCATCTCCCCTGCCGATGGCAGTTACAAGGTGAACTTCGGCCAGGAGGAGTTTGAGGAGTATTTCAAGAACTTCCTGCGTCCCCAGCTCATCGACATGCTTTTCTGAGAACATCAAGGAAGGGGTTGCTTGCCAACCCGTTAACGACAACAGAACGATATGGGAAATTATTATTGCATGATGGCCGGTCTGCCCGACATCTCGCTCTCTGACGACAAGATGGCTTGCACCATGGAGGAGATGCGGGAGCAGTGCGACGAGGTGCTGTCGGCAGCAGACAAGAAACTGCTCTTCTACTTCTACCTGCGCTATGACTGCATGAACGTGGTGCGTCTCCTGAAGAACCCCGAGGCAGAGATAGAGCCCTACGGCAATTTCACCATGGAGCAATATACCGACATGCTGACCTCGGCACGCGAGCTGAACTTCAATGTGCATCGCTATCCTGCCTTCATGAGTGAATTCATCCGCAGCTACGAGTACAACAAGGACAAGGAAGGGTTCTTCCCCGAGGATGCCATGATGCTGGAATACCTGCAGTATGCCATGAAGTGTCCCAACAGGATGATTGCCGAATGGTACGCGCTGACGCTGGACATCAACAACATCCTGACCGCCATGATAGCCCGCAAGAACGGATGGAACGTAGGTGACTACATCCAGGGTGACAACGAGGTGACGGAAATGATCCGCCACAACAACACCAAGGACTTCGACCTCTCGCTCGAATTCTCTTACGTCAAGGACCTGATGAAGATTGTCGATGAGGAAGACCCCGTGCAGAAGGAGCGACGCATTGATGCTTTCAAATGGGTATGGCTGGAGGAAAAGACTTTCTTCGAACCCTTCAGCATCGAGGCCGTCTTTGCCTATCTGTGCAAGCTGGAGATGCTTACACGCTGGGAGCGGCTGGATCCTGTCCTGGGCAAGGCACGGTTTGAGGAGATTGTGGAGAACTTGCGAGGCGAGGCCAAGGTGCCTGCAGAGTTCAAGGTGGGAGCCGTACATTCCCCCCGCAAGGTGGCCGAAGGGTAGTCTTCTGGGTGAGTTTGCAAATCCACATAACAAGGTAACAAAACAAAAACATCATAATAAGAAATGACAAAAGGAACTGTAAGTGGCGTAATTGCCAACATGGTGACGCTCCGGGTGGATGGAGCCGTGAGCCAGGGCGAGATTTGCTACATTGAGACGGGCGGCGACCGCCTGATGGCAGAGGTCATCAAGGTGCTGGGGCAGGACGTGTACGTGCAGGTTTTCGAGAGCACGCGCGGACTGAAGGTCGGTGCCAAGGCCGAGTTCACCGGCCACATGCTGGAAATCCAGCTGGGCCCCGGCATGCTGAGCAAGAACTATGACGGACTCCAGAACGACCTGGACAAGATGGAAGGTGTATTCCTCAGGCGCGGTCAATATACCGAGCCTTTGGACAACGAACGTCTGTGGGACTTCGCTCCCCTTGCCAAAGTGGGTGATAAGGTGCAGGGCAGCGACTGGCTGGGACAGGTCATCGAGAACAGCCAGCCCTTGAAAATCATGGTTCCCTTCCAGCTGAAGGGAACGGCTACCGTAAAGAGCATAGCGGCTGCCGGGCAGTATAAGATTCATGACGTGGTGGCAGTCCTCACCGACGAGGAGGGCAACGAGGTCAAGGTGGACATGGTACAGCACTGGCCGGTGAAGTTCGCCATGACGAACTACAAGGAGAAGCCCCGTCCCTTCAAGTTGCTGGAAACGGGTGTGCGCACCATCGACACCATGAACCCCATCGTGGAGGGTGGTACGGGCTTCATCCCCGGTCCCTTCGGTACGGGTAAGACTGTGCTCCAGCATGCCATCTCCAAGCAGGCCGAGGCTGACATCGTCATCATTGCAGCCTGTGGTGAGCGTGCCAACGAGGTCGTGGAAATCTTTACTGAGTTCCCCGAACTGGTGGACCCCCATACGGGTCGCAAACTGATGGAGCGTACCATCATCATCGCCAATACCAGCAACATGCCCGTGGCAGCCCGTGAGGCTTCCGTATATACCGCCATGACCATGGCGGAGTATTACCGCTCCATGGGTCTGCGCGTGCTGCTCATGGCCGACTCTACCTCACGTTGGGCACAGGCACTGCGCGAGATGTCCAACCGCATGGAGGAACTCCCCGGTCCCGATGCCTTCCCCATGGACCTGGGTGCCCTGATTTCCAACTTCTACGGTCGTGCCGGCTATGTATATCTGAACAACGGAGAGGTAGGTTCCATTACCTTCCTGGGCACCGTGTCACCTGCCGGTGGTAACCTCAAGGAGCCTGTCACCGAGAACACCAAGAAGGTGGCCCGCTGCTTCTATGCCCTGGAGCAGGACCGTGCGGACAAGAAGCGTTATCCGGCCGTGAATCCCATCGACTCTTATTCCAAGTACCTCGAATACCCCGAGTTTGCCGAATACATCAAGGGGCACATCAACGAGGCATGGATTCCCAAGGTGCTCGACCTCAAGACGCGTATGCTGCGCGGTAAGGAGATTGCCGAGCAGATCAACATCCTGGGTGATGACGGCGTGCCCGTAGAGTATCACGTGACGTTCTGGAAGTCCGAGGTCATCGACTTTGTCATCCTCCAGCAGGATGCCTTCGATGAGGTGGATGCCGTGACTCCCCTGTCGCGTCAGGAGGAAATCCTCGACCTCGTCACGGCCATCTGTGAGAAGGAGTACGAGTTTGACACCTTCCAGGATGTGGTGGATTACTTCAAGCGTCTCATCAACGTCTGCAAGCAGATGAACTACTCTGCCTACCGGAGCGAGCAGTACAACGAGTATGTGGCTCAGATTAAGGAAATGATAAAGTAATTGGAACATGGCAACAGCATTTCAGAAAGTATATACAACCATCAGCCAGATTACCAAGGCTACCTGTTCACTCAAGGCCAAGGGGGTGGGTTATGACGAACTGGCTACCATCAACGGCAAACTGGCCCAGGTGGTGAAGATAATGGGCGACGAGGTCACCCTGCAGGTTTTTGAGGGTACTGGTGGCATCCCCACCAATGCCGAAGTGGTATTTCTGGGCAAGAGTCCCTCGCTGAAGGTCAGCGACCAGTTGGCAGGCCGTTTCTTCAACGCCTATGGTCAGCCCATTGACGGTGGCCCGGAGATAGAGGGCAAGGAGGTGGAAATCGGTGGCCCCTCGGTAAACCCGGTCCGCCGCAGGCAGCCCAGCGAACTCATTGCCACGGGTATTGCCGGTATTGACCTCAACAACACCCTGGTGTCCGGACAGAAGATTCCTTTCTTCGCCGACCCCGACCAGCCCTTCAACGAGGTAATGGCCATGGTGGCCATGCGTGCCAAGGCCGACAAGATTATCCTGGGCGGTATGGGTATGACGAATGACGACTACTACTTCTTCCGTAACACCTTCTCCAACGCAGGTGCTCTGGACCGCATCATCTCCTTCATCAACACTACCGAGGACCCCGCCGTGGAGCGACTCCTCGTACCCGACATGGCACTGACGGCCGCAGAATATTTTGCCGTGGAGAAGAACGAGAAGGTGCTGGTACTGCTCACCGACATGACCTCCTATGCCGACTCACTGGCCATTGTGAGCAACCGTATGGACCAGATTCCTTCCAAGGACTCCATGCCCGGTTCGCTCTACTCCGACCTGGCCAAGATCTACGAGAAGGCCGTGCAGTTCCCCGAGAGCGTGGGTGGAGGTTCCATCACCATCATCGCCGTGACGACCCTGAGCGGTGGCGACATCACGCATGCCGTACCCGACAATACGGGTTACATCACCGAGGGACAGCTCTACCTGCGCCGTGACTCTGACGTGGGTAAGGTCGTTGTCGATCCCTTCCGCTCGCTGTCTCGTCTGAAGCAGTTGGTGGCCGGGAAGAAGACCCGCAAGGACCACTCTCAGGTCATGAATGCCGCCATCCGTCTCTACGCCGATGCCGCCAACGCCAAGACCAAGCTGGAGAATGGTTTCGACCTCACCGACTATGACAACCGCTGTCTGGACTTCGCCAAGGACTATGCCGGCCAGCTGCTGGCCATCGATGTCAACCTCAATACCGAGGAGATGCTCGATGTGACATGGGGTCTCTTCCGCAAGTACTTTAGGCTTGAGGAGGTCAACATCAAGAAGGAATTTACCGATATTTACTGGAAATAACGAATGGCAATCAAGTTTCAATACAACAAGACTTCGCTCCAGCAGATTGAGAAGAATCTTAAGATGCGCCAGCGCACCCTGCCCATCATCAAGAGCAAGGAGACGGCACTGCGCCTTGAGGTGAAGAAGTGCAAGGAGGAGGCTGAGGAACTGGAACGCAAACTGCGTGGTCAGATTGCCGGCTATGAGTCGATGTACGCCCTCTGGGGTGAGTTCGACACTTCGCTGGTGGCCCTGCACGACGTGGAACTCGATGTCAGGAAGATAGCGGGTGTGCGTGTCCCGGTGCTCAAGGGCATCCGTCTGGAGGCACGTCCCTTCGGACTCTTCAGTGCCCCCAAGTGGTACTTCGACGGCATCAAACTGCTGGAAGGACTTGCCAAGACGGCCGTGGAACATGAGTTCGTGCAGGCCAAGCTGCACCTGCTGGAACATGCCCGCAAGAAGACCACCCAGAAGGTGAATCTCTTCGAGAAGGTGCAGATACCCGGATTCCAGGAGGCTGTGCGCAAGATCAAGCGATTCATGGAGGATGAGGAGAACCTGAGTAAGTCAAGCCAGAAGATCCTGAAGTCACTCCAGGAGAAGAGAAAAGGAAAGGAGGACTGCGCATGATAGAGAAAATGAAGAAACTCACCTTCCTGGTGACGGCCAAGGAGTATGAACCTTTCCTCCTTGACTTGCGCGAGGCGGGTGTCGTACACGTGCAGGAACTGCAGCAGGGTGCCACGAGTCCCGCATTGCAGGAGGCTCTCTCCCTGACCAAGCGTTACGAGGATGCCATGCAACGCATGGAGAATGTCCTCAAGACTTACGAGCAGGCTGGAGAGGTTCCCGCGACACCCTCCTTCGGCAGTCCGCTGGAACTGCTGGAGCACATCGAGGCGTTGGAGGAGGAGAGGACCCGCTTGCTCCATGTCATTGACAGCCGAAAGGCCAGGATAGAGCAACTCACCCCCTGGGGCGAGTTCAGCCTGGAGGAACTGGAGCGTATCGAGGCCCACAGCAAGATGCGTATCCGCTTCTTCTCCTGTCCCAACAAGCTGTTCAAGAAAGAATGGGAGGAAGCCTACTTCGCCACGCCCATTGATGAGGTACAGAAGCGCATCTATTTCCTCACCTTCAGCGAGGAAATGCCCGACATTACCGCCGAGCACATAGAGCGTCCCCAGCACCCCATCTCCTTCTATCAGGCTTCCCTGCGTGAGGCGGAGTCACGTGTCCGCCTCATAGAACAGGAACTGCTCGCCCTGGCCGGCAGTCAGATGCACATCCTGGCACAGGGACTCTGCGCTGTACAGAACGAGGTTCGTCTGGACAAGGTACGTCTGAGCAGTGAGGCGATAGCCGATGGAGTGGTACACCTCATGACGGGATGGACGCTTGCCGAGCGGCTGCCCGAACTGGAGGAGCGTCTCAAGGCCCGTGGTATCTACTATGAGGCCGAGGATCCCGCCTTCGGTGAGGACGTGCCCATCAAGATCCGCAACGGTGCTTTCAGCCGGCTCTTCGAGCCCATTCTCCGCATGTACTCCTTGCCCAGCTACACCGACCTGGACCCCACGGAGACTATGGCACCTTTCTTCCTTGTCTTCTTCGGACTGTGCATGGGCGATGCGGGCTACGGCCTCCTCATCACCCTGGCCGGCCTCTTCATCACCTTCAGCAAGCCGGCTCTCAGGGACTACGGCAAACTGGCTACATGGCTGGGCTGTTCCACCATCGTGTGCGGACTGCTCACGGGAACGGTGTTCGGCATCAGCCTGCCCTCGCAGCCTTGGGCTTTCCTCGACCCCGTCCGTCCCTTCTTCCTTACGAAGGAGGGCGTGGGCCCCATCTTCGGCTACGACCCCATGATGGTCATCTCTGTCATCATCGGTCTCGTGCAGGTGTTGCTGGGCATGGTGCTCAAGGGCGTCAAGGCATGGCTCAACTACGGCTGGCAGTATGCCGTGGGCACTTTCTCATGGGTGGTGGCCCTGCTGCTGCTCATCGTGGTGTTCGGTCTGCCTGCCTGCGGAGTGGTGCTCCCTGCTGGGCTCCAGTACATGCTGACGGGAGTCCTGGCCCTCTCTTGCATAGGCATCTATCTGTTCAACAACCCGGCCGCCTATAGCAAGAACCGTTTTCTGGCTCCCTTCCTCAACCTCGGTGGAGGTCTGTGGGCCACCTACGGCATGTCCACAGGACTGCTGGGCGACCTCCTGAGCTACATCCGCCTCTTTGCCCTCGGTCTTACGGGGGGCGTGCTGGGAGGCGTGTTCAACTCGCTTGCCACGGAGATGACGGAAGGTCTGCCCGTGGGAGTCAACATCCTGGTCATGCTGCTCATCCTGCTCATCGGACACGGCCTGACGTTTGCCCTGAGCATGATCAGTGCGTTCGTACACCCCATGCGCCTCACCTTTGTCGAGTTCTTCAAGAACGCTGATTTCAATGGTGGAGGCAAGGAGTATGACCCTTTCAGGAGAATTGACAGTTGAAAAATAATTCATTAAATCATAAATTAACAATTTGTTCAAAAACAATCATGGAACTTTTATTAGCTTATCTGGGCATTGCCCTGTGTGTAGGTCTGTCAGGTATCGGCAGTGCCTATGGTGTGACAATCTGCGGTAACGCAGCCATCGGTGCTTACAAGAAGAACCCCTCTGCCAGTGGTTCGTACATCGGTCTGGCCGCCCTTCCCTCTTCCCAGGGTCTCTACGGCTTCGTGGGTTTCTTTATGCTCAACGGCCACATGGAGGCTCTTTCCAACCTCGTGGCCGCCGGTGAGGCTTCGGCCATGGGCAATGCTTGTGCCATCTTCGGTGTAGGTCTGGCCCTGGGTCTCGTAGCTCTATTCTCTGCCATCCGTCAGGCCAAGGTCTGCGCCAACGGCATATCTGCCATCGGTGCCGGTCACAATGCCTTCGGTACCACCATGGTGCTCGCCGTGTTCCCCGAGCTCTATGCCATCCTCGGTCTGCTGGTGCTCATCCTGACCGCCGGCTCACTGGCTTGATGGGTAGTTTTCAAAGAGTCATATGGACAGGTACATTGGTTCGCAAGGCAGAGCCAATGTACCTTTTTTCGCTTGCCACATAGTCTTCGTAATCTGCTTTTAAAGGAGTAATTGAGTATTTTGAGTAAAATAAATAAAAAAGGTGGGCAAAACCCACCTTGAAAGA
>CALZGT010000077.1 GCA_945787235.1 uncultured Prevotellaceae bacterium | reverse complement strand
GTGAAAGACCACAAAGGTAATTCCATAGAGAATTGTAATTAATAGAACCTACCTTTAAGGAAAGAGGTTGGGAAGGCTTGTTCATAGCCTTCTCAACCTCTTTCTTTCAGACTTATCTCTATCTCGTTCAGCAACTGCCCCAGTTTCTTGTCGTGAACGAGACGGTCGGTGATGGTCTTGATGGAGTGCAAGGCCGTGGTGTGGTTGCGTTTGCCCACCAAGGAACCGATGCGGCTCACGGACAGGTCGGTGTACTTCTGCGCCAGATACATGGCTATTTGTCTAGCCTGAACTACATTGGCCCGTCGGGTGCTACTGAAGATGTCATCCTTCGACACCTTGCACAGCGTGCAGGTGTGCTCCATGATGTCATCGATGGTGATGGGCTTGTTCTCTGTGCGGGTGGCATACCCCACGATGCGGCGCGCCATGTCCAGGTTGATGTCGCAGTTATACACTACGGAGTGTGCCATGAGCGAGTTGATGACACCCTCCAGGTCGCGCACGCTGTCCTTCACGTTCTTTGAGATGTAATCCACCACGTCCAATGGTATCTTCAGTCCGTTGCGGTGTATCTTGTTGCTCAGGATACCACGCCGCAGTTTTTCGTCAGGCAGTTCCAATTCGGCCAGCAGTCCCCACTTGAAACGCGTGATGAGACGGTCCATCATGCCCTGCAGTTCCATGGGAGGACGGTCGCAGGTCAGGATAATCTGCTTGCCGTTCTGCTTCAGGTGGTTGAAGATGTGGAAGAAGGTGCTCTGCGTCTTTGTCAGCGCGGCAAACTCCTGGATGTCATCCAGAATGAGCACGTCTATCTGCTGGTAGAAATGGATGAAGTCGTTGGTGGTGTTCTTGCGCACCGAGTCCACATATTGCACATGGAAGACATGGGCTGTGAGGTACAGCACACGCTTCTCCGGATGAGCTTCCTTGATGCCTCTGCCGATGGCATTGACCAGGTGGGTCTTGCCCACTCCCGAGTGCCCGTAGATGAACAGCGGGTTGAAGGTCATCTGCTTCGGATTGTTGACGATGCTCAGTCCCACGCTGCGCAGCAGGATGTTGCTGGTGCCCTCGATGAAATTGTCGAAGCAGTACTCTGAGATGAGGTGAGAGTCCAACTGGGCAGGTTCAGGCTGTCCACCCCTCTGCTCCGTGTTGGCCGTGTCAGGCTGTTTGTTACCCTCATGCTCAGGTCCCGTCTTGGCCGTTTCCACCACCTGGGTCAGGTGATTCTCGCTGTCGGTGAGCTGACGGAAGAATAGGCGTACCCCCATGCCGAACTGGTTGCGTAGGGCAGCGTAGGTGAGTTTGAGGAAATGGGTAGAGATATACTCGTTGAAGAAATTACTGGGAGCATTGATCTTCAGTTCCTGACTCTGACTGTTATAGGAATAGAAGGACAATGGTTCAAACCACGTCCTGTAGTGCTTCTCCTCAAGGTTGTTCTTGATGAGTTCGCGGCTACGTTCCCACATCTGTTTATATTCTGCTTGCGTCATCAGTCAGTCAGGTAGTTGAGTATTGTTGTATGTCTTCTGTTCTACTTATTTATCCTTCTTGCCGAACACGGAGAAGTGTACGTAGCGCTTGGGGTGCTCCTTGAGGTCAATGAGCAGGTTGTTGGCACTCTGGATGGTGCTGTTCAGGTTGTGATAGACAGCGGTGTCCTTCAGCAGAAGACCCAGGTTGCCGCTGGGATCCTGCATCAGTTCAATGAGGTTCTGCACCTCTCCGATGGTTTGGTTCACCTGGTCAAGGGTCTGCTTCATGTCGAGGCTGGCCAGGTTGCCTGTCAGTTGCGTCACATTCTTGCCGGCCTGGTCGAAGGTGTTCATCAGGCGGGGTACATCGTGCTTGAGGAGCGTGTTGAGTTGTTCGGAACTGTTGTTGAGGTTTGTGGCCAGCAGGTTGGCGTTGGCCGTGAGCTGCTGCATGTTGTTGAGGGTCTGCTGCAGGTCGGGATTGGCAGCCAGCGTGTTGAGCGTCAGGATGAGCGAATCTACATGCTCCAGTACCTGACCTACCTCGGGCATCACCTTGGCCACCTGCTCGAAGAGGCCGTCAGAGTCGTCACCCTTAATGGTGTCGCCCACGGCTATCGACTCCTTGGGATTGGTGCCCATCTTCAGGTTCAGCGTGCAGCCGCCCAGCATACCTTCTGCCAGGCTGGCCTTTGTGCCTACTGGCATACGTACATCGCTATCTACGCTGATTTCCACCAGCACTTCACCTGGCTTGTCGAAGTCGTAGGTGATGTCGCGCACGATGCCTATCTGGTAGCCGTCGGCATAGACAGGACTGCTCGTGGCCAGTCCCTTGGCGTTGGCAAAGGTAATGTAGTAGTAATGACTCGGGGTGAAACTCATTCCCTTCAGGAAACTCATTCCCAGATACAGGACTGCCAGAGCGGCTACTCCGGTGAGGCCTATCTTGACTTCTTTGGTAAGGAACTTCATCTTTTTCTCTTTTTATGATTAATGATAGGTGAAAAATAGAGGGATTTTCTTCTCTTGCTGTTTCTTTCTCTTGCACAGGCGCTGCTTGGGCCTCATGCCCTCAGGAACTATGATTTACAAGCCCCGGTATTTCTTGATGGCATTGAAGAGGCTTTGGCTCAACTGCGTCGTGCCGCGGTCTGTGCCCAGGTAAGCCTCCTCGTCGGGCGTGGTGATGTAGCCCAATTCCACCAGTACGCTGGGCATCGACGTGGCGTGGAGCACCAGGAATCCGGCCTGAAAGACGCCTCTGTCAGCCCGCTTGGCCGTCGTGCGGAACTCCCGCTGTATCTTGCTGGCCAGGTTCACGCTCTGCTTCATGTATTCGTCCTGCATGAGTTCGAAGATGATGTAGCTCTCGCTCGACCTGGGGTTAAAGCCCTCATACCTCTCCTTGTAGTTCTGCTCCAGGATGATGGCCGAGTTCTCGCGCTTGGCTACCTCCAGATTGCTGGCTGCACGGTGCATACCCAGGGTGTAGGTCTCCGTGCCCCGGGCCGTACGGCTTCCCGAAGAAGCGTTGGTGTGGATGGAGATGAAGAGGTCGGCCTTGTTCCTGTTGGCGATGGCTGCCCGTTCAGAGAGTTCCACGAAGACATCCTTTCGACGGGTATATACCACCTTGGCATCTTTCATGTGCTGTTCCAGGAGGGCTCCCAGGGCAAGGGCTACACGCAGGTTGATGTCCTTCTCCTTGAGGCGTGCGCCCAGGGCACCGGGGTCTTTGCCACCGTGTCCGGCATCAATGACGATGGTGAAGGCCTGGGTCGGCAGGACGGAGGCCATCATGAGGTACAATATAATAAGGTATATTCTCTTCATCTCGGGTCTTCTGGTTCGCTTTGGGACTGTGCCGTTTGTATAGCGGCCAATTTCTCTGCAAAGTTAATACAATAATTTGAATCTTCGCTGCCTTTTCGTGAAAATCCGCTCTTTTTTTTGAAAAAATGGCACTTTGCTCCATCCTTTTGCGGACTTTGCAAAGTGCCATTCCATTATGTGCTGATGACGTATGTCGTCAGAGGTTCAGTCTCCATCGGGCTCCTGCCATGATGCAGATGCCCGGCTGGGGTATGTTACCCAGGTCGTAGTAACGGTGGTTGGTCAGGTTGTTGCCGGAGACGTAGAGTTCATATTGCTTGCCGCTCCATTGTAGCTTGAGGTCAAGGGTGGCGTAGGGGTGGTAACTCTGCAATTGTCCCGTGGGGGCGGGTCGTCCCGTATCTGGGTTCGTCTCGTAGGACAGGTAGCTGCCCATGCGGTCTTGCCAGCGCACCATCCAGTGGGCCGTGAGAGGCCCGGCTATGCGGTGTGTCAGACCGGCGGTAAACTTGTGACGGAGGTACTCCAAGGCATAGTTGGACTTGAAGACTTCCACCTCATCGTGTCTCATCTGGTAGATGTAGGTGTAGCCGGCCTGCAGGTTCCTCAGCCAGGTGTTGCTCCCAGTCATTTCGCTGAAATTCAGTCGGATGTCGGCCTGTACGCCCATGTTGTCAAGGTCGAAGGAGGTACTGTGGTACGCATCTTCTGCATGGTACATCACCCAGTCTATCAGGTCGTTGCCTCGGTGGTAGAAACCTCTCAGTGTTCCCTGCACTCCCTTCGTGCGGTACGTGGTGCCCAGTTGCAGGCTACGGCTTGTCTCGGCTTTCAGTCCCTTGTTGCCCTCGTGTGTCGGACTCTTGTAGTAGAGTTCCGTGAAGGAAGGCGAACGGAATCCCTTATTGTAACTCAGGAAGACCTTCCAGTGGTCAGAAGGACGGTAGGCAATGTCTATGCCGGGGTAGAACTGGAATCTCTCTGCGCTGCCTGAGACCCTGTGGGCCAGTACGCCGGCCGAGATGGTCCACTGCCGCAGCAGTATGTTGTGCTCCAGGTTGAAACTCACGTGTGTGCGGGCATCTTGGCGTGTGTAGCGTGAGCCATCCTCCTTGCCCAAACGTGCATCGCGGTACTGACTTTCGTCCATGTCGCGTCCCAGACTGGTGGAGAGTATGCCTTCTTCGCGCAACTCTGCCCCCATGGCCGTACGTCCGCCCCACCAGTTGAAGTGGCCGCCCAACTTGGCTCCATAGACATCAGCCTGGTGGAAGTTCTCACCCGTTGTTGTGTTGCGTATCAGTTCGAAGTTGTCGTAAGTACGGTTCCAATATACGCTGGGGGTGAAACGGAATTTTCCTTTTGTCTCAGCACCCACACTCATCAAGTAACGCTCGTTGCGCTCGTACTGGTCGGGATAGGCTGCGCTGTAGAACGTGTTGGCTCCGTAGGATTTCTTAGAGAATCCGAACTGCCAGTTGAGCGTGAAGTCGCGGTGGTCAAAGTCACCCTGGTAGTAGAGTTGCCCCTTGCGCCAGTCGCTGTTCTCCGTGCCGCCATCGCTGCGGCCACCTCCTCCACTCAGGCGGTTCAGGAGCTTTCCCTTGAGCCATGCCACCCGGGCGTCGGCCTGTACCGTGCCCCAACTGCCCGCTTCGGCTCCTGCCTCCACGTTCGTCTGGTTGTCGCGTCGTGTCACGATGTTGATGGCACCCCCAAAGGCTGTTCCACCATACACACGGCTTGCCGCTCCTTCCAATACCTCGATGCGCTCAATGTCGCTCAGGCTCACGGGAAAGTCGGCTGCAAGATGTCCTGTGTGGGGATTGCTGATGTTCACCCCGTTGAGCAACAGGGTAATCTGGTCGAAGATGCCTCCGTCGATGCTGATGTCCGTCTGTACACCAAAGCCACCGCGCTGACGGACATCCACGCCCGTGGCTATTTTCATAAGGTCGTTGACACTCTGTGCTCCCGATTGCTGAATGTCCTCACGGGTAAGCACAGAAACGATGCGTGCTGACTGCAACTGGGTCAGCGGGGCCATACTGCCGCTTACGGTCAGTTCGGCCATGTTCTCTTCGTCATCGATGATACGCTCCGTACAGCCCGTTGTGGGAATGGCGGCATCTGCCTTCTGCAGGCTCACCGTACTCAGAGTTGCTACGCTGAGTACACCGATGCGCATTTCCTTCTTCAGACTGCTGAAGATGCCCCATCCCTTTCTGCTGTAGTGGCTGAAAGTGACGTTTCGAACTTCTTTCTTCTGTGGTTTGTTAAACATGAATTTGGTTGATTAATACGTCGCAATATCGCGATTCGGCTGCAAAGGTACAAAAATAACGCGAATTTTCGTCAAAAATCCGCGTTATTTCTTGCTATGGGATGCTCAGTAATGTGCCAAAAACAAATTCATGCGAAATACACTTCGTCCTTTTTGCCCTGATTTTGAACATCACTTATTCTCACTTCTGTTCTTTTCACTTCACTCTCCACCAGTCGAAATTGAAGAGGTTTTTCTTCTGCATCGAGTGGCTCTTGAAGACGAAATACACATCGTGTACTCCCTTGCATTTGGTCAGACCCGTCTTGAAGGTCCTGTACTCAAACTTGGTGTTGGGCACTTCGATGACACCTGCTTTCCATCCATCGGGGGCATCCAGGCGTATCTCCATCTTGCCACCCATCATCTGAGCAGAGCAACTGGCCTCTAGTGCCGTGGCACCCTTCCCAAAGTCCACACCCTTCACCAGCAGGTACTCTCCCTCGTCGATGTCGGTAACAAAGAGGGTGGGGTTCCAGGGACCAGATGGATTCTCGCGGGTGGTCTTCAGACCGTAGCCCCACGCCATTGTCTCGGCTTCCACGCGGCGGAAAGGATTGAAGGTGCCCACCTGTTCCAGTTTGCAGTCCTGGAAGTAGGGCAGTTGCTGGATGGTACCGTCAGCATTGTAGGTCATCTCGGCAGCTGCCACATTGCGACGTTCCGCGTGACGGGAAGTTTCCAGCCGGAAGAGGTCGTAGGTCAGTCCGAAGCAATAGGACTTACCCTTGAAATCGATGATACCCGGGTGGTTACCTCGTGTACGGGGTGTGTGGTCCATGATGTGTCCCTTGTGCTCCCAGGGCCCAGTGGGCGACTTGCTCATAGCGTAGCCGATACCCTCGGGACAACATGTCGAGGCGTAGGCCAGGTAGTACCACTTCTCTCCTTTGGCATTCTTTCGCGACCACAACCAGGGCCCTTCTTGATAGTCACCGATGCGATCCATCTGCATGATTTCACCCTGTGTCGATATCATGTCCTCGTTGAGTTTCACGCAGTAGGTATGAGGATTGCCCCAGTACATGTAAGCCTGTCCGTCCTCGTCAATCCACACCGTGGGGTCAATGTCGTTCCAGTGCTCCTGACGCCATACCAGAGGTTTGCCCAATGGGTCGCGGAAGGGTCCGAAGGGGCTGTCTGCTACCAGTACTCCGATGCCGTTGCCGTGGATGGGGCAGTACATGTACCATTTCCCATTGCGTTCTATCACTTGTTCTGCCCAGGCTCCGTTCTGTCCCTTGTACCACTTGAAATCCTTGAGCGAGGCCACAGCTCCGTGGTCCTGCCAGTTCACCATGTCGGTAGAGGTGTACAGCAACCAGTCCTTCATCAGGAATCCTTCTGCATTGTCTTCATCGTGGGTGGTGTAGAGATACACCGTGTCGCCATGAACGTAGGGGGCGGGGTCGGCGGTGTACTTTGTCTGGATGATGGGCAGATTCAGTTTCTGCCCATGGTCGCCCTGAGCCGTCAGGCTGGCAGCTGCCAGGAGGCTCGCAATCAGTGTTCTTTTCTGCATTGTTTTGATTGTTTTGGATAAAGGTGGTGGGCAAATCTGTCATTTGCCCACCTATAATTATGGAATCGGTAAGTTTCCATGTTTTCATTTTGCCTTCTTGCGAGGCTATGTCATTGCGATTGTGCAACCTTTAAGTTATGCTACAAGTAGAACCTAACTTAGTTTTTGGGGTTGCTGTTCGTGAGCGTCTGACCTTGATACTTGCCCGTGAGCGCATCGAGGAAGGTCTTCACCTTGGCCACTTCGTTGTCATTCATCTTGCTGCCCACCTGGTACTCGGCCATCATGCTGATGGCTTCCTCCAGCGTCTGCACACTGCCGTCGTGGTAGTAGGGCCAGGTGAGGGCTACGTTGCGCAGGGTAGGTGTCTTGAAGCGATAGCGGTC
Organism: uncultured Prevotellaceae bacterium; assembly: GCA_945787235.1. Taxonomy (GTDB): domain Bacteria; phylum Bacteroidota; class Bacteroidia; order Bacteroidales; family Bacteroidaceae; genus Physcousia. Next base: position 3,144 of record CALZGT010000077.1, on the reverse strand, counting down.
GCGCTCTATCTGGGTCTGTGCCCAACGGCCGTTGTCGGCATCTGTCAGACCGGACTTCACGTTGACCTCACGGTCTTCGAAATAGTTGGCACGCTGTCCCATCATCTCATAGGACTTGCCTCCCATGAGTTCACCCGTATGGCAGGTGGCACACTTGTAGTCCTTGAAGAGGGCGTAGCCTTCTACCTGCTCTGCCGTCAGAGCCTCCTTGTCACCCTTAAGGTAGAGGTCGAAGGGACAGTCGGGAGTGATAAGCGTCTTCTCATATTCTGCGATGGCATCGGTAATGGTCTTCTCGTTCAAACCTTCGGGATAGACGGCCAGGAACTGGGAGGCAAACTCCTCATCGGCTGCCAGTTTGGCTGCAATCTCGTCAAAGGAGGCAGAACCCATCTCCACGGGGTTCAATGGAGGACCTGCGGCCTGGTCGGCCAGCGTGGCTGCACGTCCGTCCCAGAACTGTACGAAGTTGAAGGCAGCATTGTAAGAGGTCGGGGCGTTGATACCACCCACCTGACCTGCTATACCCTCGGAATACTGCTTGTTATCTACACCCGCAGTCTCGATACCGTGACAGGTGGCGCAAGACACCGTGTTGTCGCCTGAGAGGCGGGTGTCGTGGTAAAGGGCTTTTCCCAGTGCCACCTTGGCCTCATTGACTTCAAGGGAAGAGGGGAGGGGACGAACGGGTTCGTTCCTGAACTCCTCGCAGGCGAGTTCGTTGGGATAGAACTGTGCGCGGTGTTCCTTGACCCAATTCAGGGCAATGTCGGTCTTGGCCTGGGTGAGCGATGAACCCCAGTGGGCCAGATAATAGGAAGCCATGGGCATGGTACCATCGGCCACACACTTCTCCACCTTGGCCAAATCTACCTCGCCTACGGCTTCGCCGGCAGCCAGGGCATCCATCATGGGTTGAACGTCGAACATCTTGTAACCATCCTCCACGTGACCCTTGATGAGGCTGCTGGCCACGGGCCATGAGGCATAGAAGGGCAGGTCGGGATTGGCCGTATGGCAGAAGGCACATCCGCCATCCTCCAGGATTTGCGCCATCTGCTCATTGGCAGGCAGCGACGTGTCGGGAGCCTTGTTTACGGCGCGGTAGGTGATGGCCAGTCCCACCACTACAACAGCTCCCGCCATCATGATTTTACTTGATTTCTTCATAAGTCATACTACCACCCCCCTGCTCTCCCTATTTGGAGAGGAGCCCCTGTTCTCAGAGGGGGACGGATTTTTTGTCTTGGGGTAATTCAACGTTTAGCTTATTCTGAATTTTGTTTTGTTGGAGAGCTGGGGGGATACCTTTCTGCATCGGCTTTTGTTTTGAGGCCCCTTCCTTTCTCCTTACTTGATTTGCATTTTATGTGGCAAAGTTAGTGCAAATTGTGAATAAATCAAAATAAACTGCCATATTTTTGTGTTTTTATCTATTCTTTCCTGGCTTTCAATAGCTGTGCATGCTCCCTTCAGCCGTTGGCAGGAAATTGACACCATACCAGCACATCTGCAACAGCAGGAAACCCACGATGAGCCATACGTAGCAGGACATATCCCTGCGTGTGATTCGCTGGTGGATGTAGCCCAGATAGACACACCAGGTGGCAGCTGCCCATGTCTCCTTGGGGTCCCAGCTCCAGTAGTCACCCCATGCCTGTTTAGCCCATACGCAACCCGAGAGCATCCCGAAGGTAAGGAACAGCAAACCGATGCGTGTCAGCGAGTCCGTGGTGCTGAGGTATTTGTCCGTCCTGCGCCACAATCCTGCCACAGAAAGAAGGAATGCACAACCGAAGAGGCTGTAGGAGAACATATACACCGTGACATGGGGTATGAACCAGGCACTCTGCAAGGCAGGCATCAGACTCTGGTCGTGTATGTCGGGGCGCACCAGGTTGATGATGATGAATACCAGCGCTACCACCAGCGAGGTGAGAGGGAGCCAACGGTAGTGCCAGCGTGCATAGACCATCCAGGCCGACACCATCATGAAGAGGGAGTACCAGAGGCGTGTCTCGCCCAATGTACGCAGGGGAGGACGTTCCAGACCCACCCATAGACCTGCTATGAAGATGCAATAAACAACGATGCCACCCCCAAGTGCCAGGAGGCACATCTGGCTCTTGCCCTCACCTTTGTGGAACAGGGCCGTCAGGGCAGCCAGAGCCCAGAGTCCCGCTGCTGCGAGTGCAAAGGGCAGGAATGAATCCCAGGTCAGCATCTTCCCACCTCCTTTCTCCTGCGCTTGGTCAACATCCACAGCGTACCGGTCATCAGCAGGGCAATGCCGGCCAGCGTGACGTGTTTCCAAGGTTGGCGTACTACTTGGAGCAGGCAGGAGGTGACCACCTGACTTCCAGGGGACCTGTCAAAGTTGAGCAGATAGAGGTCTTCGTCCCAACTCACGGCCAGGGGGGCGTTCACGGCTATCCGTTGGAGCTTACCATCCACCCACACCGTGGCTGCATACTGCACGGGACTTCCATCAGCCTCGTTCTGTTCAGTAACGAACTCTTTGAGGCGGAGCGAGTAGCCCAGCGGTACCATGCGTGCCCTTTTGCGGTCTAGCGCAAAGGTCGTCTCCTGTTGGGTATCTACTACGGCCTGCAACTCACGCATGTCTCCGGCTCCAACCATGCCGCTGAAGAGGGACAACCAGAGTCCGCCGTGCGTCAGCACAAAGGCTCCGTCGCGTTGCAGAGAAAACTTCCTGAGTCGGTGTATCACTACCAGAGCCAGGTGGGCCAGCAGCAATGTCAGCAGCAGGATGAAGGGCCAGGTGGTGTAGAACCTTGACCAGGAAGGAAGGGAACCGCCCAATACGCAGTACAGAGCCGTAAGGCCCAGCAGCCAGGTGGCCATGCGTGCCGAACGAAGGAAGCGCACCAGCCTCCTCTCTCCCCATTCTTTTTCTACGACATACAGCAACAGCGTTGCCCCCACCCCCATTGCCCATCCCACGGGGGAGGCAAAGAGGGCTGGGTTCACGCTGTAGCTGATGTCCAGAGGCTGTATATACAGAGTGGATAATGTCATGCGCAAGGCAGGAATTATAAATTGTTCATTGCCAATTGTACAATCAACGTTTCTCTACATATTTATGCAGGGTGGCGCGTACGGCACCGGGTCCGGCATAGAGTT
>CALZGT010000076.1 GCA_945787235.1 uncultured Prevotellaceae bacterium | reverse complement strand
CTGGCCTACGCCATGAGCGATAATCCTCTGGGACCCTTCGAGTTCAAGGGCAAGATCATGGAGGAGTCCCCGACGGGATGCTGGACCAACCACCACAGCATCATCGAGTACAAGGGACAGTGGTATCTCTTCTATCACCACAACGACTACTCACCGGCTTTCGACAAACTCCGTTCGGTACGGGTCGATTCCCTCTTCTTCAACCCCGACGGCACCATACAACCCGTAAGACCCACCCTGCGTGGCGTGGGTCTGTGCGATGCACGCCGTCCCCTGCAGATAGACCGTTACAGTGAGGCCAGTCCCACGGGCGTCGCCATCGACTTCCTGCACAGTGACACCACACGACGCTTCGACGGTTGGCAGGTGACCTATAGCGAAGCCGGGGCCTGGACCACCTTCCACAAGGTAGATTTCGGTAAGAAGCAGGTCAACCTCATCACGATACGCGCCAAAGCTCCCCAGGGGGGCATCCTCAGCATACGCGACCTCAATGCCCGTCTGCCACGCCGCTGGGGCAACCGCGAGATTCCCGCGGAATTCCTGGCCCAGATGAAGAAGACCCTTGGCGTGGTGGCCCAAGTGGAAATTCCAGCCTGCGAGGACTATACCGTCATCACCCTGCCCTTGAACACTTCGCCACGGGGTGTCACCGACCTCAAGGTCACCAGTCAGGATGGCCGTGAGGTGTCGCTGGACTGGATAGGTTTTGACCTGCAGTATGAGAACCACCCTGCCCTCTCTTCCACAGCCCCGCTCCAACCCTGGACGCAGGGAGGCATGGAGACAGGCCAGTACCGCAACCTCCTGGCCGAACTGGGTTACACACAGCCGCAGATAGACAGGAAGCTGGAGGAGATGTTCCATGACCTCTTCTACGGTGCGGAACGCATCTATTTCGAACTGCCCGGCGAGAAGGCCATCATCAGCGACGTCAAGAACCATGACGCACGTACCGAGGGAATGTCCTACGGCATGATGATAGCGGTACAGCTGGACAAGAAGGACATCTTCGACCGCCTTTACCGCTGGGCCAAGGAACACATGCAGATGAAGGAAGGACAGCAGAAGGGTTATTTTGCCTGGAGCGTACGACCCGATGGCAGCGGTGCTGCACGTGGGGCAGCCGCCGATGGTGAACTGTATTTCATCACCAGCCTGCTCTTTGCCTCCAACCGCTGGGGCAACGATACGGGCATCAACTACCTGAAGGAGGCACAGGACATCCTGGACGTCATCCTGGGCAAGGACGGACAGCCACGGCTCATCCATCCCGAGAACGGACTCATCTGTTTTACACCCGGGGCTTCCTATACCGACCCCTCCTACCACATCCCAGCCTTTTACGAGGTGTGGGCACGCTATGCCCAGGACGGCAGGAGCGAATACTGGATGGGCTGCGCCAAGGCTGCGCGTGAGTACCTGCACCGCTCCGTGCATCCCCTCACAGGACTGAATCCCGACTACAACAACTTCGACGGGACACCCCTCACGGGTCATGGGTCCCTGCCAGGCATGGGGAGTGCCTTCCGCTACGACTCCTGGCGCGTGCCCATGAACATTGCGCTCGACTACTCCTGGAGTCATGCCGATGCCGCGTGGCAGACGGCCTACGGACACCGCCTGCAGAACTTCCTCTACCGAGAGGGTATCGACACTTTCCTCGACCAGTACAACGTGGATGGCTCCGTGGTAACAGACACCCTGGAGGCAGGCGGTTTCAGGGAACTGCGTCACACCCCTGGCTTCATCGCCACGGCCGCAGCCCTCTCCCTGGTGTGCGAACACGCCAAGGCACGCGAATTTGTAGATCGCTTCTGGAACAACCGTCACGAACCAACGCCTTCAGGCTACAAGGATGCCTACTACGAAGGACTCCTGCGCCTCTTTGCCTTCATGCACCTGAGTGGCAACTACCGGGTCATTGAACCACAGGCCGCCACGGCACAGACATCTGTCAAAAAGAAAGGAAAAGGCAGGAAAAAGTAATTTTTTGCACAAGAATTTGGTGGAATAAAAGAAAATGCCTACTTTTGCAGCATGGAAAAACCATGAAGCAAGAATCTAACATAATCCGAAAAAGTGAAAAACGAAGGCATAACAAGGGATTATTCGTGTGAATACTTCAATCCCGACATCGAAACCATGAGCCGCAGGCAGATAGAGGCCCTGCAGCTGGAACGTCTGCAAGACACGGTAAGGCACTGCATGAACTCGGAGTTCTACCGCAAGAGATTCGAAGAGGCAGGGCTGAAGCCCGAGGACATACAGAGTCTGGACGACCTGCGCAAGATACCTTTCACCACCAAGCAGGACCTGCGCGACACCTACCCCTTCGGCATGGCCAGCGTACCCTTGGAACAGTGTACCCGACTGCACTCGTCCTCGGGCACGACGGGCAATCCCACCGTGATACTCCATACGGACAAGGACATCGACGAATGGGCCAACCAGGTGGCACGTAACCTGTGGATGGTGGGACTGCGGCCTGACGACGTGTTCCAGAACAGCAGCGGCTACGGCATGTTCACGGGTGGACTGGGTTTCCAGAACGGAGCCGAGAAGATGGGTATGCTCACCGTGCCCGCAGCGGCCGGCAACTCACTGCGTCAGATCAAGTTCATCAAGGACTTCGGCACCACGGCCATCCATGCCGTTCCCTCCTACCTGACCCGACTCAAGGAGGTGATGGACAAGGAGGGCGTCGATCCCCACAAGGACACGAAGTTGCGCGTCTTTGCCATCGGTGCAGAACCTCACAGCGAGGAGCAGCGCAAGCGCATCGAGGAGATGTTCGGCGTGAAGGCATACAACTCCTTCGGCATGTCGGAGATGTGTGGCCCGGGAGTAGGCTTTGAGTGCAAGGAACAGAACGGACTGCATTTCTGGGAGGACTATTACATCGTGGAGATTGTCGATCCCGAGACGCTGGAACCCGTACCCGACGGAGAGATAGGCGAACTGGTGCTCACCACACTGCGCCGCGAGGCCATGCCCCTTCTGCGCTACCGCACCCGCGACCTGACCCGCGTGCTGGGACGCAGTTGTCCCTGTGGACGCAACCATGTACGCATAGACCGCATGAAGGGCCGTTCGGACGACATGATGGTGCTGAAGGGCGTCAACATCTTCCCCATACAGATAGAGAAGATACTGATGCAGTTCCCCGAACTGGCCAGCAACTACCTCATCACGCTCACCACCGACGAGGACAACGACAACATGACCGTAGAGGTGGAACTGGAGGAACTCTTCACCGACGACTACCAGCGTCTAGTGGCACTTACCAAGAACATACAGCGCGCCCTCAAGGATGAGATACTGCTCACGCCCCACGTGAAACTCGTTCCCAAGGGCTCCCTGCCACAGTCAGAAGGCAAGGCCGTGAGGGTGGTGGATAAGAGGAAGGTGTACCAGTAACAATGAACAATTAACAATTGGAAATTATAAGGAATGACTATCAAGCAACTATCCATATTCATTGAGAACAAAGGCGGTACGCTCATCAACGTGCTGGACATCCTGAGTAAGGGAGGCATACAGATTATTGCCTCCACAGTGGCGGACACGCAGGACTACGGCATCTATCGCGTACTCTGTGACCAACCTACACGAGCCTTCCTCATGCTCCGTGAAGCAGGTATCAACGTGCAACTGTCGGATGTCATCGCACTGAGCATCGATGACGAACCCGGGCGTGCGGCCCAGGCCATCAGCACCCTATCACAGGTAGGGGTGAGCATCCTGTACATGTACTCTTTCCTGTGGAAAGGAAAGGGGGTACTCGTGCTCCGCGCACAACCGGCAGAGAAAGCCCAGGAGGTCATCACCATACAGAAACTGGCCTACCTCACCGAGATAGACTTCGCATGAGGTAGGTTCCCCGTCAGGGAAGACGGAAAGTAAGCACCTCACCATCGCGCGTGTTGCGGATGGCAGGTATCTCATGGTCCACCAAGCCCAGCTCATAGGTGTCAGTACCCGTGTCACTGTACCATGAGTCGGTCTCGATGCCCAGTGTCAGACGGTCATAGACGGTGAGACGCCTCTCGGGATAGAGCGTCTGCAACTTGTCTATGGCTGCCCGCTGGCATCGCGCCACAAAGGCCTCGTCCTCATCCTCCAGGAAACGCTGGAACGCAAAGAGTTCTTCCATGTCTATACCTTATTAATATGTGTAGAACCTACCTGGTAGGTTCTTACTTTTATCCTATCATGCTCGGCAGGTTCTTTTTGACTCATTCCTGGCAGAAAAGACGCTTGTACTCCTGCTCGAAATTGGGGGTGAGAATGCCCTTCCCCATCGACTGCATCAGTTCCTCGTGACTCCAGAACCGGCCACCAGCCGTTTCTTGACTGGGATGGATGGGTTCGTCATAGACCAGTCGGAAGGGGTTGACCAGTTCACGCTCACGCTCACTCTCGAAGACATAGGGCGGCAGTGCCTCGGCCCGTGAGAAGGTGATGCCCAACTCCTCACGCCCCTCGCGGTGCAACGCATCCTCGACACTCTCCCCCAGGTCGATGTGTCCACCCACCGCCGTGTCCCAGCGTCCCGGTTGGATATCCTTCCACTCAGGTCGCTTCTGCAGGTAGAGTTCACCCCGGCTGTTGAACACATGCAGGTGCACGACCGGGTGCAGCAGTTTGGAGCCCCCATGACATTCCGCCCGGGTAGCCGCTCCCGTTATCTCACCCGTTTCCGTTACGATGGGAAACATCTCCTCTCCGTTGTCCTTTCCTATGGCAATCATTTTTGCGTATTCTAATTCAATTTATCAGTTTATTGCGCAAAATTACAACAAAAAGAACGATTATTCAAAGCAAAAGCGGAAAATCTTTGGTATTTCGCCTACTTATTCGTACCTTTGCCGCAATGACTAAAGAAACAGACTGACATAATATGGAAAAGCAACTACTATTGGGCGATGAAGCGATAGCGCTGGGAGCCATCCACGCCGGACTGAGCGGTGTCTATGCCTACCCCGGCACGCCCTCCACCGAGATAACGGAATTTATCCAGACCCATCCCGAAGCCAGGGAGAGAGGCATACGAAGCCGCTGGTGTACCAACGAGAAGACGGCCATGGAGGCCGCCCTGGGCATGAGCTATGCAGGCAAGCGTGCTCTGGTGTGCATGAAGCACGTGGGCATGAACGTTTGTGCCGACGCCTTCGTGAACAGCGCCATCACGGGCGTGAACGGTGGACTGGTGGTCCTGGCCGCCGATGACCCCTCGATGCACAGCAGCCAGAACGAGCAGGACAGCCGTTTCTACGGTAAGTTTGCCCTCGTTCCCATCCTCGAACCCAGTAACCAGCAGGAATGCTACGACATGATGCAGGAAGCCTTCGCACTGAGCGAACGTCTCAAGGAACCCGTGCTGCTCCGCATCGTGACACGTCTGGCACACAGCCGTGCCGCTGTGGTGACCGGAGAGAAGCGGCAGCAGAATGCCTTCTCGCCCTCCACAGACCAGTGGGTATTGCTGCCTGGCATAGCACGACAGAAATATGCCGCTCTGCTGGAGAAGCAGGGTGCCATGGAGGAGGAGGCGGAGAAGTCGGCCTTCAACCGCATGGAACAGGGTGGCAACGGACGGTTAGGCATCCTGGCCTGCGGCATCGCCTACAACTACGTCAAGGAAGCCATAGGAAAGGAAGGTCACATACTGAAGGTATCTCACTATCCCCTGCCCCAGGCACAGATACAGCAACTGGCCCACGAGAACGAGGCCATCCTCATAGTGGAGGACGGACAGCCCGTAGTGGAACAGGACGTGAAGGCCATGCTCGGCACGGGCTATAAGGTGCTGGGAAGACTCACGGGACACCTGCCACGCACCGGGGAACTGACACCCGACAATGTGGCGGCAGCCCTGGGCAAGAAATGCAGTACGGTCTATGGCAAGGCACAAAACGTAGCCGTACGTCCTCCGCAGTTGTGCCAGGGATGCGGACACCGTGATGTGTATGGTGCCCTGCGCCAGATTATCGAGGAAATGCCCGATGCACGCGTCTTCGGAGACATCGGTTGCTATACCCTCGGTGCACTGCCTCCCTTCAAGGCCCTGAGCAGCTGCGTGGATATGGGAGCCAGCATCACCATGGCCAAGGGAGCCGCTGACGCAGGTCTGCGTCCCGCCATAGCGGTCATAGGCGACTCGACCTTCACCCACAGCGGCATGACGGGACTGCTGGATGCCATCAACGACAACTCTCCCATCACCGTCATCATCAGTGACAACCTGACCACAGGCATGACGGGAGGACAGGACTCAGCGGGTCTGAACAAATACGAGGCCATCTGCCTGGGACTGGGCATGGACCCCGCCCACCTGCATGTGGTGACCCCGTTGCCCAAGAACATCCCGGCCATAGCCGAACTCATCCGTCAGGAGATAGCCTACGAGGGAGTCAGCGTCATCATACCGCGAAGGGAGTGCATCCAGACGGCTGCACGTCATGCCAGAGAGAAAGCCAAGGCCCAGAAGGCCCAGTAAGAATTCCCCAGGATAATACACAAGAAGTAACTCCTTATGAAGAAAGACATCATACTGTGTGGCGTAGGTGGACAGGGCATCCTGTCCATAGCCACCATCATCGGTGAAGCTGCCACCAAGGCAGGCATCCACCTGAAACAGGCAGAGGTACACGGCATGTCACAGCGAGGCGGTGACGTGCAGTCCAACCTGCGCCTCTCGACCGAAACCATCTACAGCGACCTCATCGCCCTGGGTAGCTGCGACCTCATCATCTCCATGGAACCGATGGAGGCGCTGCGCTACCTGCCCTACCTGAGCAAGGACGGCGTGATAGTGACCAGCAACAAGCCCCTGGTGAACATTCCCAACTATCCCGAAGAGAAGAAACTCTTCGAGGAACTGGCAGCCCTGCCTCACGTGGTGCAGCTCGACATCGAGCAGGTAGCCAAGGAGGCAGGCAATGCACGCGGTGCCAACGTGGTACTGCTCGGCAAGGCAGCCCGCTACCTGGAGATTGTCACCCCGGAACAGCTCCGTGAGGCCGTAGCCACCATCTTTGCCCGCAAAGGTGAGGCCGTGGTGGAGGCCAACCTCAAGGCGTTCGATGCAGCGAATGAAGGTTAACAATGAACAATTAATAATTAATAATTAACAATGGCTGCGCGGTGAACCGCTGGTTATTCACAATAAGCAATGAATAATTAACAATGGGCTGCGCAATAATAAAACTGTCCAACTTTCCTGAACAAATATGATACACAATCCAGCTATGGAGTGCATGGACCGCGAGTCTATGAAGAAACTCCAACTTGAGAGACTGCAAAAGACCGTGAAGACCTGCTATGAGAAGGTACCCTTCTACAGGAAGAAATTCGACAAGATGGGCATCAAGCCTGAGGACATCAAGAGCCTTGATGACATCACGAAACTGCCCTTCACCACCAAGTATGACCTGCGTGACGAGTACCCCTTCGGACTCAATGCAGTGCCCATGGACCAGATAGTACGCGTACACGCCTCGTCGGGTACGACAGGCAAGCCCGTGGTAGGTACCTACACCAAGAACGACATTGACAACTGGGCAGAAGGTGCTGCCCGCGTCCTCGCCGTGGGCGACGTAGGCCCCGGTGACGTGGTACAGGTGTCCTACGGCTACGGTCTCTTCACCGGCGGACTCGGTGCCCACGATGCAGCAGGCAAGCTTGGGGCCGTGCAGTTGCCTACCTCGGCCGGCAATTCGGAGAAGCAGATCATGCTCATGAAGGACTTCGGTTCCACGGCCCTCTGCTGTACTCCTTCCTACGCCCTGCACCTCTGTGAGGTAATGGAGAAGATGGGTATCAAGAAGGAAGACCTGAAGCTCCGCGTTGGCTTCTTCGGCGCTGAACCCTGGACCTGGGGCATCCGCCGCGAGATAGAAGAGAAGATGGGCATCAAGGCCATCGACATCTATGGTCTGACGGAGATGTGCGGTCCCGGCGTGGGAGGCGAATGCGAATACCAGGACGGCACCCACATCTGGGAGGATATGTTCTACCCCGAAATCATCAATCCCGAGACCCTCGAACCCGTGGCACCCGGTGAGGAAGGCGAACTGGTCTTCACCTCACTCTGCAAGGAAGCCATGCCCATCATACGCTACCGTACGCGCGACCTCACGCACCTCATCTACGAGCCTTGCAAGTGCGGACGTACGGCAGTGCGCATCGGCAAGATTCTGGGTCGTTCGGATGACATGCTCATCATCCGTGGTGTCAATGTCTTCCCCAGCCAGATTGAGGCCGTCCTCTCTGAGTTCAATGCCTTCACACCCCAGTATTTCATCACCGTTGACCGCATTGACAATGAAGACACCTTCGACCTCGACGTCGAACTCCGTGAGGAATATTTCTCACCCAATCCCGCCAAGCAGATGCTCTTCATCAAGCCTCTCTACGACCGTCTGGTATCTGTGTGCGGCATCAAGCCCAACATCCACATCCTTCCCCCGGGCAACATACAGCGCTCCATGGGCAAGGCCAAGCATGTCAACGACAAACGAACTCATCTTATCGACTGGAAATAATGAGAATATTTTCCGAAGAACTGGTCAGCGAGGCGGCACGTGTGAACCACGTGGCCGACCTCTCGCATGCCACTATCGGCGAGACACTGCTCGTGGCACAATACCTTGAACAGAAGACGGGGATTCCCTTCATCCGCATGGATCAGGGGTCTCCCGGTCTTCCTGCTAACCGCTACGGCATCGAGGCCGAGAAGCGTGCCTTGGACACGGGCATCGGTTCACAGTACCCGGCAGCCGCCGGCATCAAGGAACTGAAGGAGGCGGCGAGCGAGTTTGTCAAGGCTTTCATCGACATCGACATCACGCCCCGCGCCTGTCTGCCCACGGTGGGCAGTGTGGCGGGTTCTTTCGGCAGTTTCATCGCCTGCTGCCAGCGCAAGTCCTACCCACAGATGGGGAAGGTGCTCTTCATCGACCCGGGATTTCCCATTCAGAAGTCACAGCTTCGCATCCTGGGTATCGAATGGAAGGAGTTCGACATCTTCCCCTATCGGGGACAGGCACTCCGCGAAAAACTGGAGGAGGAACTGAAGGACGGGGATGTGGCGGCCATCATTTACAGCAATCCCAACAATCCTGCATGGATTTCCCTCGAAGAAGAAGAACTGCAGATTATCGGTGAACTGGCTACAAGGCATGATGTCATCGTGCTGGAGGACCTGGCCTATTTCGCCATGGACAGCCGTCGTGACCTCTCTCACCCCTATGAGGCTCCCTTCGTGCGCACCGTGGCGCGATATACCGACAACTACATCCTTATGCTTTCGGCCTCGAAGATTTTCTCCTATGCAGGACAGCGCATCGCCCTGGTGTGTATCTCCGACAAGCTCTTCGACCGACATTTCCCTGCCCTGGCAGAGCGTTACCACGACTCGGGTGTGTTCGGTCCTACCTTCATAGCCAGCATACAGTACATGATAACATCGGGCTGTACCGCCACCACGCAGTACGGCTATGCCGAGATGCTGCGTCTCAGCTGTGAGGGGAAAATCAACTTCGTGGAGGACACCCGGGAATATGCCATCCGTGCCCGGAAGATGAAGAAGATATTCTGCGACAATGGTTTTACCATCACCTACCCCGAAGATGTCCACGAACCCATTGGCGACGGTTTCTTTTTCTCGCTCTCCTACCCCGGCATGAGCGGTTCGGAACTCGTCAGGGAACTCATCCATTACGGTGTGTCAAGCATCAACCTTGACACAACGGGTTCACACCAGCCCGGGGTAAGAGCCTGTACCTCGCGTATGCGGGAAGAACTGTACAGTGTGCTTGAGGAGAGAATGAGGCAGTTCAGGGAAGACCATAAGTAGAGGTGGGAATTTATAGAACCCACATAGATAAAACAATGAAGATAACGCTGATACAACAAGACATCGCCTGGGCCAATCCTGCGGTCAACCAAAAAGCCGCAGAGCAGGCGATGCTCTCTGCCGCGAAGAGTGACCTGTATGTGCTGCCTGAGATGTGGAGCACGGGATTTGCCACGGTGCCGGAAGGCATTGCCGAAAGCCACGGAGCCTCACTCCGATGGATGGTGGAGATGGCCCGGCGGCTGGATGCGGCCGTGGCTGGGAGCATAGCCACAGAAGTGGATGGAAGATACTACAACCGCTTCTATTTCGTGAAACCGGGTGACAAGGACCATGAAGTGGCTTACTACGACAAGCATCACCTCTTCACCTACGGAGGAGAGCACCTGCGCTACACGCGGGGTGAGGAGCGCATCGTGGTGGAATGGCGGGGAGTACGTTTCCTCCTGCAGGTATGCTATGACCTGCGCTTCCCCATCTTTGCCCGCAACAGGATGAACGAGCGACCTGACTACGACTGCATCCTGTACGTGGCCTCATGGCCCACTCCGCGTGTGGAGGCCTGGCGCACGTTGCTTCTGGCCCGTGCCATCGAGAACCAGTGCTATGTGTGCGGGGTGAACCGTGTAGGGCAGGACCCCGCCTGTCAGTACTGCGGTGGAACCGCCTTCATCGACCCCTATGGCGTGCGTCAGGAGGAAGTCCCCATGAACGAGGCAGGGCTCCTTACCGTCCACCTGGACATGGAAAGTCTCAATGCCTTCCGCGAGAAATTCCCGGTGCTGCGTGACAGGGACCTTTAGTCTTTCAGACAAGCCAACGGTATGACCTTTACTCCGTCTGGACGAGTGTAGGCCATGCTGCCTCCTGT
>CALZGT010000075.1 GCA_945787235.1 uncultured Prevotellaceae bacterium | reverse complement strand
TAACAAAATCGTTTGATGCGTCAAACGATTTTGGCCAAAAATCGTTTGACGTGCAAAACAAATCGCGCTTTTTGGACTCCTTGGAACGTTACTGCCACAGATACTTTGCCACCCAATATGCCTGACATTTCCCCTCCTGCACAAAAAAAGCGTTTCGGACCGTAAGCCCGAAACGCTCGTTATACTGGATGGTCTAAGCAATTTACTTCACCACCTTCTTGCCGTTGATGATGTAGATACCCTTCACGGTACCGTTGACCTTGCGACCCATGAGGTCGTAGATGGTGCGTACGGCAGGAGCAGCCTCAATGCCGGCAATCTCGGTAGGATCGTTGGGATCTGCTGCAATAGCGTCGCCAGTGCCGAGGTAGATGAGCTTGAAGTTGTCAGCCGTGAACCAGTTGCACTGGGTCTCGATGGTCATGATACCGAAGTTGAGAGCGCGGTTGTCCTCAGCAATGGTGAACTTCAGTTCCTGGGTAGTCACCACGGTACCACTCTCGGTATTGCTGCTCTCGGTGATTTCCTTAGAATAAGCATTCGCACCATTGTGAGCGAAGAGATATACACCACCGATGATGGTAGCATCACCCTGGTTCTGTACGTTCATGTCAGCCTTCAGGACATAGTTACCTGCGGGCAGGGCAGCCAGGAAGCTGTAGGGCAGTTCGCCGATGGTCTGGCTGATAGAGCCTGAACCCAGGGCTGCACTGCCAGCTCTCCATGCCTCTACGAACTGGTCGCAGTAAGCACCGTCCTCGCTGGTATTGTCACCATAGACATTGTTGTTCTGGAATCCATGGTTACCCTCTGTGAAGGTATCGGTCCAGCCATTGATGTTGCCGGTAGAGAAGTCAGCATTGACAATCAGGGAGGTCATGTCCACGGGAGCCTCCTCAGTGGCCTTGGTCCAGTCGCCACGGATGCCGAGACGAGCCACATACTCATCGGCCTTCTCCATGATTTCAGCTCTCTCCTCATCGGTCAGGGTACCAAGTTCTACCTTTTCCAGCATTTGAGCCTGCCATTCTACGATGTCATCCACGATGATTGTGTAGTTCTCATCGTTAGCATATTCATCCGTTTCCATGGCCGCATTGGCAGCATCATAAACCTTCTGCAATTCAGCCATAGCCTCCTTGTTGCCAGCTGCCACAGCCTTAATCTTCTTTACCATGGCGTTGAGGTCCTTCATCAACTGGTAGTTCTCCTCACCGGAGAGGTTTCCTGCCTTGCCAATCAGGTCTTCGGCTTCAGATATCATTTCATCAGAGAGAGCAGCGGCCACCTCCGTCTGGAGGAGTGCCTCCAGGTTGGCAGAGAGACTCTCCACGATGCTGGCCACAGCGTTCTCGTTCTGACCCATGAAGGTCAGGCGGAAGTTGGTCCACAGACACCAGTGGCGGTTCTCCTCCGTCTTGGTCTCCTTCTTGATACCGATACGCATCTTGCCACCCTCTACGAGACCATAGACAGTCTGCTTGTACATATCCTTCTTGAAGGCGCAACTGGCTGCAGCCATGTCATTGGGCACATAGCCGATACCCTCAGTGTTCGCCCAGCTGCCATACCAGCCTTCCTGCAATACTTCTTTACCACCCTCATCCGTTGTCATGATCTGATCGTAGGGAACGGCGTTGGAAGCAATATGCTGCACGGGGCTTTCGAAGTCGTTCATGTAGATAACGGCAGGTACTACCTCCTCACCGGTGAACTGTCCGTTGTCAGCCCAGCGGTAGAAGCAGTTGGCAGAAATCTCGTAGATACCATCGGGTACATCAGCTACTTCCTGACATACATTGAAGAGGAAGCCAGCGTTGCTGGCCCAACCACCGTAAGCCTCAGCACAATAGAACTCTTCGTTGCCACCACGCATGGCGAGAGCGGTCACATTGTCATTCTTTTCCCATGTCCATCCCTTGCCGTCGGCCTCGGTGAACATGGGGTTCACGAGCATGCCCGTGCAGTCAGAACCTTCGGTCAGGGAGTGAGCCACGGCATAGGCATAGAGTTCCTCTATCTTGGCGATGTAAGCATCAATCTCCTCGTTGTTCATGCTGCGGTCACCATCGGTGATAGTAGCGGGAGTGATTTCGGGATAGCCGTCCACGTTGTTACCACTCACGATAAAGTCCAGGAAGTTGTCCCAGTCAGCACCATTCAACTGCTGCGTTTCGGCATTACCAGTCCACTCGTCAATCTTGGCCAGCAGCTTCTCGTATGCCTTGTGGTTGGCCTCCATGGCTACCTTGGCATCGGTGATGGCAGCGATGGCAGCACGTACGTCCTCAAGGTTGGTGGCATTGTCGTAGGCATCGATAGCGGCATTGTAAGCCTCTACGAGAGCGGCATTGGCATAGGTGTCATCCTCTACCTTCTCATAGCTGTAACCCTCCTTGTAGAGTTCAACGGCATGCAGGTCAGCATCCTCGCTGCCATAATACATGAGGCTGGTATTCTTGAAGGCGAGCCAGTTGAAGGTAGCATCCTTGATGTCGAAGCCGACCTCAATGTCGCCAGTCTCCTTCAGTACGGTAATCAGACGGAAACCGTCCTTCCACAGCACGCATTTGCCGTTGCTCTTGTACATCTCGGCCTGGGTACTTACGTCAACCCTGTCATCACCGAAGTACATGGTCAGACCCGTCAGGGCCTCCTGGTCGCCCTTCTCGTTGTAGAGACGAACGTTGGCGGTGAAGACATACAGACCGGGAGCAGCATTGCGGATGACCTTATAAATCTTCTGGTCGGAGAGCAGGCCACCGTTGGCTACCCAGTCCTCGCAGAAGGGCGTTGTCATGTTGGTACCGTCAGCACCATTATTGGCCTCGGTTGACCAGGTGTTGGTATGCCATGTACCCACGGTACCCTCACCGGTAAACTCACGCGTCCAGGGAGCCACGTCACTGCCGTCGCCAATCTGTTCCGTGAGGTCGGCAGGATTGTCGAACGATGCCTGGCCAGATTTCCAGTCATTGATGATGACGGTCACCTGGAAGGTGGCGTTCTGCAATTCCTCCAAGGTACTTGCGGTGTTGTTATATACAACCTCGCAGGCAGAGAAGTCAAGGTCAGGATACTCTGCCTTGGCCTTGTCGATGGCCTGCCTGAGTTCTACGGCTGCATTATAAAGGGGGAGAGCCTCCTGGTACTTGGCCACGACCTCCTCGCTGCGCACAGCGTTGTAGGCATCCACGGTGACCAGAGCCCACGTACTGTAGAGCGTAGCGTCCGTCACTGCAGCAGGGTTGTAGAGGTTAATCACAGGTGCTGAACTGAGGTCGGTAGAGAGTACACCGAGCAGACCGCCCTCCAGACGCAGGCTGCATCCGATGGTGAAATTGTTTCCCTCGGTAGTAGTGATGGAAAACTCGTTCCAACCTGGACGCGTACCATCCACCCATACACCTTCCCAACTATCGGGCGAGGTATAGTCGGTACCTCCGTCAGCCTTCACCCACTGGATGCCATAGCCTTCGGTATCGGCATCCTTGACGAGCTTGATCTGCATGGGTTCTGCTGTCACGGTCGCGTTGCGCTCGTTGCAGAAATACTCAAAGGGAGCAGCCACCAGCGAGGCACGTGTGTTCCATGCATTACCATGTCCATAGAAGGACTTAGCCTCCACATTGTAGAGATAGTAGGCATCAGCACCAGCCGCCTCTTCAGTGGTGGTAGTAACCAATGGCGTTGTTTCTGGAACTGGCAGTTCCGGCTTCACCCACTGGGCATTTGCGCCCAACGACAGTGTGACAACTGCCGCAAGAAGTAATGTCTTCTTCATGATTTGAAAATGTTAGTTAAACAAAATAGTTAGATATAATTAGGTTTCCCTGTTATTCAAGTTAGCGATGCGATTTGGAAAAACGCATGCAAAGATACGCAAAAAAATCCAAAGCAGTGGGCTGTTTTGCCCAGATTTCCCCAAATTTCACCTTAAATAACAAGAAAAAGCAGCTGAAAAGTGCATTTGCTGGCAAATAATTCGTAACTTTGTGCGGAAGAACTGACAATATGACCGACAACATTCTGAATCCCGAAGGCATTACCCACCACTTGAACAAGATGTACCAGAGCTGGTTCCTGGACTACGCCAGCTACGTCATCCTGGAACGTGCCGTGCCGCATATCGGCGACGGCTTCAAACCCGTACAGCGACGCATCCTGCATTCCATGAAGCGCATGGATGACGGGCGCTACAACAAGGTGGCCAACATCGTGGGGCATACCATGCAGTTTCACCCGCATGGCGATGCCAGCATCAAGGACGCCCTGGTACAGCTGGGGCAGAAAGACCTGCTGGTAGATTGCCAGGGCAACTGGGGCAACATCCTCACGGGCGACGATGCCGCAGCAGGCCGTTACATCGAGGCCCGACTCTCGAAGTTTGCCCTCGACGTGGTCTTCAACCCCAAGACCACGGAATGGAAACTGAGTTACGATGGCCGCAACAAGGAGCCGGTGGCCCTGCCCGTGAAGTTCCCGCTGCTCCTGGCACAGGGAGCTGAGGGCATTGCCGTGGGATTGAGTTGCAAGATCCTGCCCCACAACCTCAACGACATCTGTGATGCCGCCATACACTACCTGCACGGCGAGGAGTTCGTGCTCTATCCCGACTTCCCCACCGGTGGCAGCATCGACGTATCGAAATACAACGACGGGCAACGGGGTGGTACCGTGCGTGTCCGGGCCAAGATAGAGAAGCGTGACAGCAAGACACTGGCCATCACGGAGATTCCCTTCGGCAAGACGACAGGAACGGCTTCCAAGCCCTCGGCCTTCATCGACAGCATCCTCAAGGCTGCCGAGAAGGGCAAGATCAAGGTGCGCAAGGTGGAGGACATGACAGCGGCCACGGTGGAGATACTCATCCACCTCACACCGGGAGCCAGCAGCGACAAGACCATAGACGCGCTCTATGCCTGTACGGACTGCGAGGTGAGCATCTCGCCCAACTGCTGTGTCATCGATGAACGCAAACCCCAGTTCCTCGGGGTGAGCGACGTACTGCGCCGCTCAGTAGATAGCACCTTGGAACTGCTGCGCAAGGAACGCCTCATACGGCGCGGAGAACTGCTGGAACAGCTGCACTTTGCCAGCCTGGAACAGATATTCATCGAGGAGCGCATCTACAAGGACAAGAAGTTCGAGAATGCCCCCACGATGGATGCAGCCTGCGAGCATATCGACGAAAGGCTCACGCCCTACTACCCCAAGTTCGTAAGGGAGGTGACAAAGGAGGACATCCTGCGGCTCATGGAAATCAAGATGGCACGCATCCTGAAGTTCAACAAGGACAAGGCCGAGGAGAACATAGCACGCATCAAGGAGGAGATAGCACAGATAGACAAGGAACTGTCCAACATGGTGGAGGTGACCTGTGACTGGTTCCGCTTCATCAAGGAGAAGTACGGCAAGGAGCATCCACGGCTGACGGAGGTAAAGAGCTTCGACACCATCACGGCGGCCAAGGTGGTGGAGGCCAACCAGAAACTCTTCATCAACCGCGAAGAGGGATTCATCGGTACAAGTCTGAAGAAGGACGAATACGTGAGCAACTGTTCGGACATCGACGATGTCATCATCTTCTACAAGGACGGTACCTACAAGGTGGTGCGCGTGGCAGACAAGATTTTCGTGGGTGAGACGGAACGCTCGAAGGCCGAGAAGAAGAAGGCGGAAATCATCCACGTGGCCATCTTCAAGAAGAACGATTCGCGTACCATATATAATGTGGTATATAAGGACGGTAAGGGGGGAACCTCATACGTGAAACGCTTCAACGTGACCAGCGTGACGCGCGACCGCGAATATGACCTGACCCAGGGCAAGCCGGGCAGCCGCGTGACCTATTTCACGGCCAATCCCAACGGGGAGGCCGAGGTCATCAAGGTGACGCTGAAGCCCAACCCCAAACTGAAAAGGGTCTTCTTCGACAAGGACCTGAGCGAGATAGCCATCAAGGGACGTGGGTCAATGGGCAACATACTGAGCAGAAACGACGTGCTGCGCGTCCAGCTGAAAAGCCACGGTACGAGTACGCTGGGAGGACGCAAGGTGTGGTTCGACCCGGACGTGAAACGTCTGAACTACGACGAGCATGGCACCTACCTGGGTGAGTTCTTCGATGATGACAAGGTACTGGTCATCCTGCCCAACGGCGAGTACTACCTGACGAGCTACGACCCCAACAACCACTACGAGGACCAGATACTGCGCATCGAGAAGTACGAGGCCGAGAAGGTGTGGACGGCCTGCCTCTATGATGCAGACCAGCAGCACATGCCCTACATCAAGCGGTTCCTGCTGGATGCTTCGGCACGGACGCGCCAGAATTTCCTGGGAGAGAATCCGGCCAGCCAGCTCATCCTCCTTACCGACACACCCTACCCGCACCTGCTGGTACGCATGGGAGGCCATGACGACTTCCGCGAACCGCTGGACATCGAGGCGGAGGAATTCATCGGGGTGAAGAGTTTCAAGGCCAAGGGAAAACGACTGACGACATTCACCATAGCCGGCATAGAGGAACTGGAACCCACACGCCAGCCGGAACCTTCCACGACTCCCGAAGGGGATGAAGAAGAGGGGGCCAACGGCAGGAGAGAGGGAACGGAACCCGACCCCATAGATCCCGACGAAGGAAAGAGCCAGAGCGATGTGGCGGACGAGATAAACGGTCAACTGCACCTGTTCTGAGACGGGTAACGCATAATGATAACTGACGTGAAGAAAAATCTATCAGGACGGCTCTGGCTTTTGGCCTTGTCACTGCTGTGGGGCACTCGGCTCTGTGCCCAGGAGTTGCCGCCCACGGCAGGCGAGTCCTCCTTCGTGCTGGGCATAGGCCGCTCCCACCAGCTGGACACTTACCTCTCCCCCATCGAATACAAGGGGAAACAGGTCACCCTGATGCAGGAATACCACCACACCCTGCGGCGCAACCCTGGGGTGAGTTTCGGTTCAGTGTGGCAGGCAAACGGTGCCGCCTGCAACAACTGGCACAACGGCATTGACCTTTGGGCAGCGGACATACACTATGATGCCACCTGGCAGTACCAGTGGCAGATGAAAAGGTTACGCGGATTGACCCTGAAGGCCGGTGGAGGCGTGGGCCTCACGCTGGGAGGTGTCTATTCCACCCGTGGCGGCAACAATCCAGCCAACGCCCACCTCCAGCTGAGGATGCTGGCAGCCCTCGGGGCTGACTACCGCTTCCGACTGTGGAAGCGCGACTGGCGCGTAGGTTACCACTTGGATGCCCCGCTATGTGGGGCCATGTTCTCGCCCCACTACGGACAGTCCTACTACGAGATGTTCGAAAGGGGGCACTATGACCACAACGTGGTCTTCACCCATCCTGCCAACTGCCCCTCTCTCCGGCAGCGGCTTGTGCTCGACATCCCCGTCAGCCGCAAGGGGCGCACCCGACTGCGCCTGGGCTACCTGAGCGACATCCGTCAGGCCAAGCCGAACCACCTGGAGCAGCACCAGATAAGCCGTTCCTTCACCTTCGGTATGGTGAAGACCCTGGGCAAACGATGACCATCCTCATCTCCTTATCCTCTTTCCTTATAACCTCCCCTTTCCTATGATGCATTCCTCTTCCCTCGCCACATCCCTCATTTCCCTCTGCTGCGGACTCCGCAAGTTCCTCATGCTCCTCCCCGTGGCTATGAGCATTTCCTTCGTCTCCTGTACCGAAGGTGAACAACCCTCTGATGACCCTCAGGCCGTCTTCCAGTCCCTGTGGCGCAACATCGACGAGCACTACTGCTTCCTGGACTACAAGAAAGAAGAACTGGGAGTGGATTGGAACGACATCTACGCCAAGTACCAACCGCGCCTGACCCCCACGATGACGAAGTTACAACTCTTCGAGGTACTGTGCGACATGCTCAGTGAACTGCGCGACGGGCACGTCAACCTCTACTGTTCGGCCGATGTGGGCCGCAACTGGTCATGGCACGAGGACTACCCCGAGAACCTCAGTACCGAACTGCGCGACCGCTACCTCGGCACAGACTATCGCATCGCCGCAGGACTGAAATACCGCATCCTGGAGGACAACGTGGGGTATGTGGTCTATGAGAGTTTCACGCACGGCATCGGGGAAGGCAACATTGCCGATGTCCTCTACTTCCTCCGCACCTGCACGGGACTCATCCTCGACGTGAGGAGCAATACGGGAGGACAATTGAACTACGCCGAAATGCTGTCCAGCCACTTCACCAACGAGCGCATCCTGGTGGGCTACACGGCACACAAGGCCGGTCCCGGACACAATGACTTCTCCACCCCAGAACCCCAATACCTCAATCCCAGCACCACGATACGCTGGCAGAAACCCTGCATCGTGCTCACGAACCGCTCCTGCTACAGTGCCACCAACGAGTTCGTACGCAACATGAAGGAATGCCCGCAGGTCACCATCCTGGGCGACCAGACCGGGGGAGGCAGCGGAATGCCCTTCACCAGCGTGCTGCCCAACGGATGGACACTGCGCTACAGTGCCTGCCCCATGTACGATGCACGCATGGAGCACACGGAGTTCGGCATACAGCCCGACATCCCCTGTGCCCTGGACTCAACGGACATGGCCAAGGGCAAGGACACGCTGATAGAAAGGGCAAGGAAGGAAATCACGAAAGCCGTGGAAAAGGAAGGAAACAACAGAGTGACACAGGCCACCCAACAAAAACTCCACCCCTGAATGAGGGGCGGAGTTCATGAAAATGTGTGCGCCTGATAGGACTCGAACCTACACGCATCGCTGCACCAGATCCTAAGTCTGACGTGTCTACCAATTTCACCACAAGCGCATTTCTGTGGCGCAAAAGTACTGCTTTTTTGCGATTCAACCAAATAATTTACGTATTATTTGGCACATTGGGTGTTTTTTCATACTTTTGCGAAAGAAAGCCCTGCTTTCCAGTATATAAATATAAATAAGGTATATATTCACTGTTAAAAAGAAGGAAATAAGATGAAAGACTTCATGAAGATGGTAGGTGCCACCATGGTGGGCCTCTTGTTATGGTCGATGGTGGCCGGTGTGTTCTGCCTCATCGGACTGGCCGGCATTGCTGCCTCAGAGGGCAGCAGTTCTGTAGAGAAAGGAAGCATCCTGCGCATCCGGCTGTCGGGTGAGATGACGGAGAGGGAGGAAAGTACGCCCATGGCCCTCCTGATGGGAGGCAATGAGAACCTGGCTCTGGATGACCTGCTGAAAGCCATCGAGAAGGCGGCCATCGACGAGAACGTAGAGGGTATCTACCTGGAGGGCGGTGCCCTGATGGCTTCACCTGCCATGGTACAGGAACTGCGACAGGCACTGGTGAAGTTCAAGGAGAGCAAGAAATTCGTATGGGCCTACGCGGACACATACAGCCAGAGCAGTTACTATGTATGTTCGGCGGCCGACTCGGTATTCCTGAACCCCGAAGGTATATTGGACTGGCACGGTCTGTCCGCCGAACTGATGTTCTACACCGACGTACTGAAGAAACTGGGAGTCAAGATGCAGGTCTTCAAGGTAGGCTCCTTCAAGAGTGCCGTAGAACCCTACCTCAACACGGAGATGAGCGAACCCAACCGCGAGCAGATGACGAGTTACCTGAACAGCATCTGGAACAACATGCTGACGGAGGTGAGCCAGTCGCGCCACATCAGCAAGGAGGCACTCAATGCCATGGCAGACAGCATGATGACTTTCAAGCATGCCTCGGAACTGGTGAAGGGCAAGATGGTAGATAGACTCTGCTACAAGGATGAGGTGCGCAGCGCACTGAAGAAAAAGACGGATACCGACGAGGATGACCGTCTGACCTTCGTGTCACCCGCCGTCATGGCCAAGGTGAACACCACGACGAAGAAAATCAAGGACTGCATCGGCATCTACTATGCCTACGGCGACATCGTGGATGACAACTCCAACGAACTGACGGGCGGCATGATGGGCAACATCGTGCCCGGTCCCATGAACAAGGAACTGGACAAGCTGATGAACGATGATGACATCAAGGCGGTGGTCATCCGCGTGAACTCGGGAGGTGGAAGTGCCTACGCCAGCGAGCAGATATGGCGTCAGGTATCACTCCTGAAGGCCAAGAAACCCGTTGTCATCTCCATGGGTGGTGCGGCAGCCAGCGGTGGCTACTACATCTCATGCAATGCCTCACACATCGTGGCAGAACCTACTACACTGACGGGCTCCATCGGCATCTTCGGCATGATTCCTGATGTCAGCGAACTGATGACGGAGAAGATCGGGATGCGCTATGACAACGTAAAGACGAACAAGCACAGTGACTTCGGCACCACAAGCCGTCCCATGAACGAGGAGGAGTGCCGCATCATGCAGACTATGATAGAACGCGGCTACGACCTCTTCACACGCCGTGTGGCTGAAGGAAGGAATCTCTCACAGGACAGCGTGAAGGCCATTGCCGAAGGACGCGTGTGGACGGGCGAGCAGGCCAAGCGCATCGGACTGGTGGACGAACTGGGTGACCTGCAGACCGCCATCAAGGCTGCGGCACGACTGGCCAAGAGCAAGGAATACGTGGTGGACTACTACCCCGCTCCCGAGTCATGGATAGAAAGCCTCATGAACCGGGGAAGTGCAGCACCAGACTTCATGGAAGGCCAGATGCAGACTGCCCTGGGTGAATACTATGACATCTTCCGGCAGGTGAAGAACCTGAAGGGCAAGAACCAAGTGCAGGCTGCCTTGCCTTATCGTATTACCATAAA
>CALZGT010000074.1 GCA_945787235.1 uncultured Prevotellaceae bacterium | reverse complement strand
GTGGACAGGAGTCTCATGGCCTGTTCGTATTCCTCCATGTTGGTGAGGGTCACGGCATCGAAATACATGACTGAGGCGTCATCGGGACACTCTTGCAGGTAGGCGCTGTACTGGGCGTGTGTCTCCTCCATGCGC
The DNA here is from genome assembly GCA_945787235.1 of uncultured Prevotellaceae bacterium. Classification (GTDB taxonomy): domain Bacteria; phylum Bacteroidota; class Bacteroidia; order Bacteroidales; family Bacteroidaceae; genus Physcousia. The sequence goes on along the minus strand of CALZGT010000074.1, from coordinate 10,700 downwards.
TGAAGGTGGAAGAGGCAGTTGGCACGTATCAGCATGGCTGAGAGACTCTTCTCGTTGAGGGCCAGGACGTACTCAATGGCTTCCAAGGCTTCTTCGTAGTGCTCCAGGGCACTGTGTGCCTCTGCCAGCAAACTCCATCCATCCTCAAAGAAGGGAGCCTTGCTGAGGATGGCTTCCAGCAGAGGGATGGCTTCCTGGCACTTGCCGCAGCACACCTTGATGTCCGCGATGAGGAAGTCCGCCTTCTCAAATTGTGGGTAGCGTTTCTTGAGTTCCTCTGCCCACATCAGGGCGATGTCCCACTCGTTGTAGTCCATGAACACGCCTGCAGCATCGTACAGGAAGTAGTCTTTCTCCTCGGTGAGGGTCCTGAAATAGTGCATGAGTTGTTGCGAAGCTTCCTGCTGACGGTTTTCCTTGATACGTATTTCGGCCCACAGGAACTGCACTTCGCGTTCTTCCTGGGGCTGGATGGCAGCAGCCAGTTCACGGGCTTTCTCTATGTTGTCGTGGAACAGTTCACGGCGTGCCACGAAGATTTGCGGGTCAATGGCATCGGGATGCATCTCCAGAGCCGTGCGGATGCAGCGGTCGGCGTCTTCCTCTCGTTCCTTCGTCATATAGTATTCTGCCACATCCGTCAGCTCTTCTGCCTCCATGTAGATGGGGCGGCCCTCACGGAGAGCCGCCTCATAACGTGCCAGAGTTTCCTTAAACTCCTCACTTTCAAAATATGTCAGTTCGTCGATTCTCAATTTTCAATTATCAATTGTTCCTCATTTCATCCCCACCGTCTTGTTGAAGACCAGATGCTGGGGTGTGGAATCTGTGTCGATGTTGTAGTAGCCGATGCGCTGGAACTGCAGATAGCTCAGCGTGGGCAAGGTGGCTGCATACTCCTCGATGTAGGCTCCCTTGTTGATGCGCAGCGAGTCGGGATTGAGGAAGGGGCGCATGGCATCGATGCCTCGCACGCCGTTTTCCTTCTCGTACTGCTTGATGGCATCGCGGGGATTCTCGCACGTCCACAGGCAGCTGTAGTCACGCACCTCGCAGGGAAGGCTGTGCTTGCAGCTTACCCAGTGCAGCGTCTTACCCTTTATCTTTCGGTCGGCACTGGGCAGTCCGCTTCGCGTCTCTGGGTCGTAGGTGGCATGTATGCAGGTGATGCGTCCCTCGCTGTCCTTTTCGATGCACTTGCCCGGGTCTTCGTCACACTTGATGATGTAGCCGTTCTTCAGGCGCACTTCCTTGCCGGGACCAAGGCGAAGGAACTTCTTGCCGCCATCTTCCATGAAGTCGTCGCGTTCTATATATAGTTCGCGCGAGAACTTGATGACGTGGGTATTGCCCTCCGTGATGATGTTGCCTTCCTCGTCCTTGAGTTCGGGGTTGTCTATGGCCACCATTTCCTCTACCAGATTTTCGGGGTAGTTGTCAAGCACCAGTTTCACGGGATCTACCACGGCACTGACACGTATGGCTCGCTTGTTGAGGTCCTCGCGACAGGCGGCTTCCATGAGCTTGATGTCGTTGAGCGCATCAAAGTTCGTATAGCCTATCTTACCTATGAAGCCCAGGATGGCCTCGGGGCTGTAGCCACGGCGACGGATGCCGCAGAGGGTCGGCATACGGGGGTCATCCCATCCGTCAACGACACCTTCCTTGGTGAGTATGAGCAGGTTGCGCTTGGACATGAGCGTGTAGTTGAGGTTCAGCTTGTTGAACTCAAACTGACGGGGACGGTTGTCCTCTATGTCCTGACCGTTCTCCGCCGTCTCGCCCTTCCACTCTTTGATCCAGGTGACAAAGAGGTCATAGAGTTCATGGTGAGGTACGAACTCCAGCGTGCAGATGGAGTGAGTCACACCTTCCAGGTAGTCGCTCTGACCATGCGTGAAGTCATACATGGGGTAGGCATTCCATTTCGTGCCGGTACGCCAGTGGGGCAGGTTGAGCACGCGGTACATGATGGGGTCGCGGAAATGCATGTTGGGAGAAGCCATGTCTATCTTGGCACGGAGAATCATCTTGCCCGGTTCCACGTTGCCGCTGTTCATCTCACGGAACAGGCGCAGCGATTCCTCAGCGGGGCGGTCACGGTAGGGGCTGTTCGTACCTGCCTCCGTGGGGGTTCCCTTCTGCTTAGCTATCTCCTCGCTCGTCTGTTCGTCCACGTAGGCACGCCCTTGCAGGATGCACCACTCGGCAAAGTCCCAGAGATCTTGGAAATAGTCGCTGGCATAGCATATCTTGCCCCATTCGAAGCCCAGCCACTTGATGTCGCGCTCTATGGCTTCTACATATTCTGTATCTTCTTTCTGGGGATTCGTGTCGTCCATGCGGAGGTTGCACACGCCGCCGAATTGCTTGGCAATGCCGAAGTCAATAGCAATGGCCTTGGCATGTCCTATGTGCAGGTATCCGTTCGGTTCAGGCGGAAAGCGTGTCTGCAGTCTTCCGCCGTTCTTTCCTTCTTCCAGGTCCTTGACTACAATCTGCTCGATGAAGTTCAAGCTTTTCTTTTCTGTCGTTGTGGTGTCCGATGTTGCCATGTGAGATATGTTTTTGCGCCTGTCTGATAGGTACAGGCATTATTAATTCTTATGCAAAAGTACTAAAATTAATTGAAAACACCCCCGAAGCGTCCCCCATTTTTTCATCAAAAAGGCCATTTTTTGACGTAATTCAATGCTTTTTTGCTAAAACATGCTAAAGAACATATAGAATTGTTTGTTTATGTCGATAAAAACCCCGACCTTTGCACCCGATTAAAACAATCTTTTTACCTTAAAAACTAATACCTATTGAATTCTGTGTGAAGGCTGTGTCGCGAGATACGGCCTTTAACTTTATCTGTTTTGCGCGGTGGGGCGGTGTCCCTTCGTTTCCCTCTCCGTCGTCTCACCCTTCGTTCTCCCCGTCATTTTCCCCTCTATACCCCCTCTCTTGTTCGTGTACGTTTATGGTCATTGTCCCGGCAAAGCGTGTCAGTATGCGCCTAAAACCTCAACTTCTGCCTCAGTTTCTCGTTTATTCCGTCTTTTTTTTGTAATTTTGCCCTCTCAACCACCTGAGAGTCCATCATTCTCATTATTTATATTGCACCATAACCCCAAGTACAGACCATCATGGCACCATTGGCAGAACGCATGCGTCCGACGACGCTCGATGATTATATAGGTCAGCAGCACCTCGTAGGTGAGGGAGCCGTGCTTCGCCGCATGATAGACAGCGGCAAACTGAGCAGTTTCATCCTGTGGGGGCCTCCCGGTGTGGGCAAGACCACCCTGGCCACCATCATTGCCCATCAGCTGCACAGTCCCTTCTATACGCTTTCCGCTGTGACGAGCGGTGTGAAGGACGTCCGTGAGGTGATAGAGAAAGCCCGTAACAGCCGTTTCTTCGATGCGCCCAGTCCCATTCTCTTCATCGATGAGATTCACCGTTTCAGCAAGAGCCAGCAGGACTCTCTCCTGGGGGCCGTGGAACAGGGCATCGTGACACTGATAGGGGCCACCACGGAGAATCCCAGTTTTGAAGTCATCCGGCCTCTCCTCTCGCGCTGCCAGGTCTATGTCCTCAAGTCGCTCGAAGCCGCAGACCTCCTCCAACTCGTGCAGCGTGTCCTGGAGAAGGACGTTGAACTGCGACAGCGTGAGTTTGACTTGCAGGAGACGGGTGCCCTGCTGCGTTACAGTGGGGGAGATGCTCGCAAGCTCCTCAACATCCTGGAACTCCTCTACGAGGCTGCTCCCCGTGAGGGCAAGGTGGTCATCAATGACCGCATCGTGGCCGAACGTCTCCAGCAGAATCCCCTGGCCTATGACAAGGACGGCGAGATGCACTACGACATCATCTCTGCCTTCATCAAGAGCATCCGCGGCAGTGATCCCGATGCGGCCATCTATTGGCTGGCACGCATGATAGAGGGTGGGGAAGACCCAGCCTTCATTGCCCGCCGTCTGGTCATCTCAGCCAGCGAGGATGTGGGGCTGGCCAATCCCAATGCCCTGCTCCTGGCCAATGCCGCCTTTGATGCCGTGATGAAAATCGGGTGGCCCGAAGGCCGCATTCCCCTGGCTGAGGCCACCGTCTATCTGGCCACTTCGCCCAAGAGCAATTCTTCCTACCTGGCTATCAACCAAGCCCTACAACGCGTAAGGCAGACGGGCAACCAGCCCGTGCCGCTTCACCTGCGCAACGCTCCCACGGAGTTGATGGAGGAACTGGGCTACAGTGAGGGCTACAAATACGCCCATGACTACGAGGGTCATTTCGTGCAGCAGCAGTATCTCCCTCATGCCCTGCGTCACGAGCATTTCTGGACTCCCCAGCCCAATGCCCAGGAAGACAAGATGAAGGAGAGGATGAACCGCCTCTGGGGCGACTATAAGAAACAACCGTAAAGGGTGGATTATTTCCACCCTTATTTCTTTTCTGGTAGCAATTTGTAGTAACCACCAATTACTTCAAGGGCATATAACCATCGGAAATAAAATACCAGAAAAGTAATGTAATATCACTGACTTACAGTTTGTTAGGAATGAGTGCCGATTTTGGATTGGTTCGTTATATATATAAATATCAAGTGAGAATGGCGATTATGTTTAATAGATACTACCTTTTTGTGTATTTAGCCGATGGCTTAATATTTCATCCTCTCCCCCAAAAAAACACCTAAAAATTTGCATTATTCGGAGAAATCCTTTACCTTTGCAAGAAAAATGAAAACTACTTTAGTCAAACATTAATAAATAATCAAGAAAATGACAATCAACGATTACAAATTTGCCGGCAAGAAGGCTATCGTTCGCGTGGACTTCAACGTACCCCTGAACGAGAATGGTGTTATTACTGACGACACCCGCATCCGTGGAGCATTACCCACCTTGAAGCACATCCTCGACGAAGGTGGTGCACTCATCATCATGAGTCACATGGGTAAACCAAAGGGTAAGGTTAACCCCAAGCTCTCACTGGGTCAGATTAAGGATGCCGTAGCCAAGGCACTCGGTGTTGAGGAGGTTAAGTTTGCTCCTGACTGTGCCAAGGCCCAGGAGGCTGCTGCTGCTCTCAAGATGGGTGAAGTGCTACTGCTTGAGAACCTCCGTTACTATCCCGAGGAGGAAGGTAAGCCCGTAGGCGTAGAGAAAGGTACTCCCGAGTTTGACGAGGCCAAGAAGGCCATGAAGGAGAGCCAGAAGGAGTTTGCCAAGACGCTTGCAAGTTACGCTGACTGCTACGTCATGGATGCCTTTGGTACCGCTCACCGCAAGCATGCTTCTACGGCTGTCATCGCCGACTATTTCGATGCTGACAACAAGATGCTGGGCTACCTCATGGAGAAGGAAGTAGCTGCCGTGGATGCTGTTCTGGGTGACATCAAGCGTCCCTTCGTGGCTATCATGGGTGGTTCCAAGGTTTCTTCCAAGATTGGCATCATCCAGAACCTCCTCGGCAAGGTCGATAAGCTCATCCTCTGTGGTGGTATGACTTACACCTTCTCTAAGGCTCATGGCGGTGAAATCGGTCAGTCTATTGTGGAGCTCGACAAGCTGGATGTAGCTCTCGATGTAGAGAAGACTGCCAAGGAGAATGGCGTAGAACTCGTGCTGGGAGTTGACTCTGTATGCTGCACGGGTTACGACTTCGGTACTTTCTCTGTCAAGGAAGGCGCGAAGATTGAGGTCTTCCCCTCAGATGCCATCCCCGCAGAGTACGAGGGTCTGGATGCTGGTCCCGAGAGCCGCGAGAACTTCGCCAAGGCCATTGAGGGTGCCAAGACCATCCTCTGGAACGGCCCTGCCGGTTGCTTCGAGTGCGATGATTTCACCGCTGGTTCAAAGGCTATCGGTGATGCCATTGCCAAGGCTACTGCCGAGGGGGCTTTCTCTCTCATCGGTGGTGGTGACTCTGTGGCATGTTGCACCAAGTTCGGCCTCACTGACAAGGTAAGCTATATCTCCACTGGTGGTGGTGCGCTCCTTGAGGCCATTGAGGGCAAGGTTCTTCCTGGCGTTGCAGCCATCAAGGGCTAACAAACAGGATATTACACTCCCCCGCCCTCTCTGTGGAAGGCGGGGGAGTTTTGTACGTAGGTTGTGACAGAAATCTACCTGTAAAAATCTATCTCTCCAGTCCATGAACAAAAAGACCCCGTTCATCCCTCTGCTATTGCTTGTCACTCTGTTATCGTGTAGCACGGAACAGTCTGGCAAGGTTGCTTCGTCTGCCTCCAATGCTAAGGACTCTTCCAGGCTAAACATAGCTGTCTATCCCTCCAAGGGATGCCTTCCTCTTTATTATGCTGAAGCCAAGGGAAACTATCCGCATATCATGAGTTTCATGCACCTGAACACCATGGAGGATTGCGACACCGCACTCATCCACCATAGTGCCCACGTGGCTTTCACGGACTTGGCCCGTCTTCTGTGTATGCGAAAGGATGGTTTCCGCGCTACTGCCGTGGCGCAGATTCCCACTCGCTGGACGCTCTTCACGGCCAAGGGAAAGCGCATCTCAACAGTCAAACAGCTCAAGGAAAGGCTGGTGGCTCTCGCCCGGCACAGTGAAACGGACTACTTGAGTGACAAGATGTTGCAGGGCACGGAGCTGGAGCAGCTCGACGTGTTCCGCACACAGTTCAACGACCACCGCCTGCGAATGGACATGCTTACCCAAGGACTGGTGGAAGGGGCTTTCCTGGATGAACCTTTTGCCACCGTGGCACGGGAAAGGGGAACCACCCCGATATGGGAAAGCGACACGCTTCAACCTGGATGGGCGGTATTGGCCGTAAGCACCACCCTACTCTCTGATTCGTTGCAGAAGGCTCAGGTTCGGCAACTCATTGCCCTCTATCAGCAAGCTGCCGAGGAACTCCGAACGCACCCCGACACTTTGCTGTTGAATCAGATTCTGAAACGTCATTATAAACTGCCTCACGCGGAAGTCGATACCCTACCGGGGCTGCTCCGACGTACGGCTCTCCGCCAGCTGCCACTCCAGTCGGTTAGCGAAGAGGCTGTCCAGGCCGCCAAGGCATGGCTCATGAATCGCAAGTGGATCACGAAATCACTGAAGACGGATAGTCTGTTTACTCCTCAATTCTTCAACCAATGATGATGGACACGAAAACTTTTTCGCAGATACTCAATGAGGCCGTCGATGCCGTTCATGAATACCGCCTCCAGGATGCCTTGTTCCTTTTGGAGGCTCTTCTGAAAGATATTGATTTCAAGTCCGGCAATCTTGAATTTCAAAGCATACGCTGTGACTATGACGCTATGCTGCATTTTCTGGTTCAGGGGGGTGAGGATGCTGATAAACTGGAGCAGCAGGACAGGTTGCTCAGACGTATGTTCCTGCTCATCATGCACACCAAGGCGGTGTGGAAATTCCAGACGGAGGGGGACTTCCTCCACGATTTTGCAAAGGATGACAATGTCTTTGCCTTGGGGTTGCGTATGGGGTTGCCTTTGGGGATGGAAGAAGACCAGAGCGGCTTGCATGATCTTCCTGCTACGAAGGAGTGGCCACAGTTCATCGGGGCTCTCACCCTGAACTGCTGGGAACTTTTCAGCCCCCCGGCCATACATTTCCTGGCGAGCATCGCACAGCACGACCCCTATGCCTTGACGGGCCTCGTCATCCTCACATATCGGCATGAGAAGGTCATCCGCCAACTGTGGCCCGAGCTTGACAAGATCATTCTGCAAGTCCTTTCGGAAAAACGCATTCATACCGCAGTCTTTCAGATTCAGCGCGAACTCTTCTCTTGCTCCTTGTCTGAGCAGATGCACGAGAATATCTCGAAGAATCTCATGCCCAGTATCTTGGAAGGGCTTCGGGATGAAAATATACGTCGTGACTTTGAATTGGAAGTCTCAGAGGAAGAGTTCAAGTCCCTGATGTATCCTCAGTTTTTCCCAGCCAAGGAAAAGAAAAAGGAGAGGAAGAAAAGAAAATTCGTCGAGTCTGCTTCCATGTTGTATGAAATGGTTCGTGCAGGAGTGGACATCAATGCCAATCAGTTTGCCCCATCATCCCGACTGACTTTTTTCCAGCAGATGGCTAACTGGTTCAAGCCCTTTGACGTACACGATGAAGCAATAGAGAATCTAGCGTTCATCAACGGCAAACCGAATCCCATGATATTGCTGCTGACGCAGACGGCTGATATTTGTGACATAGACAAATATGCCATGACGCTGAAACTGAAAAAGGCATCTTCCCACACTGTTATGACTGAGGTATTGGGGGGTATCATGCACGACATGGAGGAAGTTGGTTTTGCTCTGAAAAAGGATTTCGAGGACAGGAAACAGAGTGGGGAGCACCAGATACGGAACATGGTGCGTGCCTTGTACCGCCTCTTCACCATGTCGAAGTGGAAGTCACAGTTTACCAATCTCTTCGCATTGAACCTGAATCCGCTGGATAACGGCTTCATTTGTCCCATCTTTGTGAAGGACCCGCAAAAAATAGAATCACTCGTCGATATGCTCATGACGTGCAAGGAATTCAAGGTGTGCTATCCTTTACTGCGCAAGCTCGATGAACTCCAGGGAAGCAATGCACGTCAACTCTGCATGCAGGCTGTATGCCTTACCTGTATGCATAAATACAACCAGGCTGCCTTGTTGCTGGAACAGGCCAGCATGCTCAACCCTGATTCGCTGGGCATACAGAAACTGATGCTCATGGTCTATGAAAACAGCGGCGACGAGGAGAAAAAGCTGGAGGTGCTTTTGCATCTCGAGGAGCTCATGCCCGAGAACAGCAGCATCACGACGGAAACGGGTCTCTGCCTGATGAAACTGAACCGCTTCCAGGAAGCATCGCAGCGTTTCTACAAGCTGGAACTTGAGGAAAAGCGCATCGTGCCTTCCATGCGCGCCATTGCCTGGTGTGCCTTGCAGCAGAAGAAGTATGACACGGCCATGCGGTACTACACGAAACTTTTCCGCATCCCCGGAGCACCTCGCTGGGAGGACTATCTCAACGGCGGACACGTGGCTTGGATTACTGGTGACATTCCCCATGCTCTTTCGCTCTACCACCAGTATATCAAACATTACCTCACTGACGACCCCAAGATAACGGATGCCCTTGAACCCTTTGACAAGGATGCTTCTCTGCTCGCCGAAGCTGGAAAGAGTAGCCGTGAGATACGTCTGATGAGGGAGATGCTCCAATACAACGAGAAGCGGCAATAGACGCTTGCCCCACATTGGAATGAAATGATCTCTTCCTCTTGACGCGTGGAGTAATGACGGCTCCCACCTTTCCCCGGCTACACTTCGAAGTCGAGGCAGGTACGTTGCACGGTGTAGGGACGAACCTTGCCGTTCGCCACGGCCACATGGGCAGGATGCACGGCATAGGCCTTGAGAGCCTCCTCGCTTTCGAGCGTGGAGTCGAGCATGACGTCACAGTTGCTGGAGGCCAGTCGGCCGTCGATGTGTACCTTTACGTCCAGAAGTCCGGGAACCTGCCCCATGAGACCTTCGAGACCTGCCTTGATGCCGGCCTTCACCTCTGCCTTCTGGGCAGAGGTGAGAGCGGGGTCAAGGGTCCATAAAATGATGTGCTTTACCATTATTTTGTTTGTTAAGTAGATAATTCTATCCAGAATAGTAATTATGAGAACCTAATTAATAGGTTCATTATTCTGCCGTGAGACGGATGACGCGGCTGGCATACTGACCTTCTAGGTTCAGTTCGATACCTTCATTCATCAGGAACTCTCCCGTGAACTTGTGGCCTTCCCAGTGCCCGTTGGCGCGGTCCCAGCAGTTGATTTCGTGGAGCGTATAGACGGCATCTGGATTGAGTCCGGCAAAGTAGAAACGGGGAATAGCCTTGTTGACATAGTGCTCGAACTTGTAGGCAAAGAAGACGGCCTCCGTCTTGGCACCGTTGACGTACATGAGACTGCTGAAGCCCTCCTTGTCGTAGGGATTCACCAAGCGGTAGAGGTCACCGTGCTGCACGAGGGGACGTATCTCCTTGTAGGTCTGGAAGGCCTGTTTGGCAAAAGCCAGTTCACGCTCGTTGAGGTGCTTGGGCTGCATCTCCATGCCGAGACGGCCCGTCATGGCTACATCGAAACGGAACTTGAGGGGAATGACGCGTCCGGTCTGGTGGTTGGGAGAGGCACTCACGTGCTGGGCCATGGAGAGAGCAGGGAAGAACATGCTGGTGCCCCACTGGATGAAGAGGCGCTGCTGGGCATCGGTGTTGTCGCTTACCCAGAACTCGTCAAAGTAGGGCATGAGGCCGTAGTTGACACGGCCGCCACCGCTGGCACAGTCCTGCATGATGAGGTCGGGATATTTCTCGCGGATGCGCTGGAGAGTCTTGAGCAGACCGAGCTGGTAATCGACATAGAGATGGCTCTGGCGGTCGGCGGTGAGATAGTGGCTGCCGAAGTTGACGATATCCATGTTGGCATCCCACTTGAAATAGTACAGGTCGGGGTTCTCCTTCATGAGGTTATCAACTACCTGGAAGACGAAGTCCTGCACCTTGGGGTTGCTGAGGTCGAGGACCAGCTGAGTACCGCCGCGTCCGGTCTTGGGCTTGCGGTCGGGATGGCACACGATCCAGTCGGGATGCTGCTCGTAGAGTTCGGAGAGGGTGTTGGTCATCTCGGGTTCTATCCAGATGCCGAACTCCAGTCCGCGCTTCTTGGC
>CALZGT010000073.1 GCA_945787235.1 uncultured Prevotellaceae bacterium | reverse complement strand
GGGCACTGAAACGTCGGCAAGGGTGAGGTCACCACCCTGCTGAATCATGAGCTGGCGGGAGAAGGCCAGTCCGATACCTGAGCCTTGGGGTTTGGTGGTAAAGAAAGGGATGAAGATGTGACGGGCCACATCAGCAGGAATCTGGTGGCCGTCATTGCTCACCAACAATGCGCCGGTCCACTGGAAAAACAACGTGGTGGCTCCGGCCTCCACAGCATTCTTCACGAGGTTGAGCACCACCTGCGTAAGCATCTGCTCGTCAGTCTGCACCACGGTGCCCTGAGGAATGTCGGTCACCCATGTCAGTTGGGAATGGGCGGCCTGCATCCGCGCCACAAAGGCAGGGAGGTCCACGGAGGTAAGGACAGGCTTCTGCATCTGCGTCAGCTTGCGGTAGTTCTCCACAAAGGTGTACAGGTGGTGCGACATGTCATGGATGGTGAGAAGGCCCTCCCTGTAGTCGGAGGGGGCGGAGGGCGGAGTCTCCAGGAGCAACTGGCTGATGCTGCAGATGGGAGCCGTGGCATTCATTATCTCATGGGTGAGCACGCGCGTGAGGCGTTGCCACGACTCCACCTCGTTCTTGGCCACCAGCAAGCGCATGTCCTGCCCCAGGGCGTTGAGGGTGCGCAGCAAGGCGCGCTCACCAGGCATCCACCCTACGTTGGGGAGACTGAACGTGAAATCATGGTTCAGCATGGCCTCGCGCATCAGGTGGGCGCACCGCCTGAGTCTGCGCTGGTGACGGATGTAACAGCCGGTGACCACTACGGCCACTGCCAGCAGAAGCCACAGATGGGCAGAGGTAAGCGTAAGGGTCATGGTCTCTTTATCTTCGTATAGATGGTCTGGCGGGTGACACCCAGCAGTTTGGCCGCCTCGCTGATATTGCCGCCACACTGCTCCACCACCCTGTGAACATAGTCGGCAGCCAGCTCTTCGAGAGGCGTCACCCGGCGGCTGCGGTCGATGGCCTCGCACAGGATGCCGATGAGACGGTTGTTGTCCCATGGCTTGGTCACGAAGTCGGCAGCGCCCTCCTTCATCCCCCTCACGGCCAGGCTGATGTCGCCGTAGGCCGTGAGGAGCACCACGGGGATGTGGGGAAACTTCTTCCTGATGGCGCGCAGCCAGAACATCCCGTCGCTTCCTGTATTCACCCCCAGCGTGAAATTCATGTCAAGCAGCACCGCGCTGACGGCCTCCCTTTCCAGCGTGGCGAGAATCCTGCCAGGGTCGCTGAGGGGAACCACACCTTCGAACCTGCCACCCAGGCAGAGTCTGAGGGCGGTGAGGATGGCAGGATTGTCATCCACAGCCAGTATCTTTCCATATTTGTCCATACATCATTTTTTCGTTGTGCGGTGCAAAGTTACGCATATTATTTGGAAATGAGGCAAGTCTGAGTGTATGATTTTCATACAACTTGGAAGATTTATCTGTCATCCGACGGCTCTGCGGGCATTTTTTCCTTGGCAGAAACCGGAAAGCAGCGTAACTTTGCAGCAGGAAAAGCGAAAAGAAGCAATGAAACCAAGAGAAAGAATACTCCTGACAATGACCTTCGTGGCCACCGCAGCCACGGCACAACGGACATGGAACGCCGACCTGTGCATACAGTATGCCGTGGAGCACAACCGCAGCGTGCGCTCCAGCCAGCTCAACCTGGCTGACTACGAGGCAGAGCATCTGCGGGCCAAAGGAGCCTTCCTGCCTTCGGTGAACGGAAGTGTGGGCGGCCAGGTGAACTTCGGCCGTGCCATCGACCCGGAAACGAACACCTATACCATGGTGAGTACGCTGTACAACAGTTACGGTGTGTCGGCTTCCATCCCCGTGTTCGACGGGCTGCAACGCTGCAACGGACTACAGGCGGCCCGTGCATCCGTACTCATGGGGAGGCAGGGAGTGCTGGCGCAGAAGGAGCAGGTGGCACAGCAGGTGCTCAGGCAATACGTGGATGCCGTCTATCAGATGGGCGCACTCCGGCTGGCCTGCCGGAAACGGGAGGAAAGCATGGCACTGCTGCTACAGTCGCGCGCCATGGTCGAGGTGGGGCTGAGGAGCGAGGCGGACACGGCACAGATGAGGGCTGCCTACGTGGCAGACGACTGTGAGGTGACACGGCAGGAAAGTCTGCTCTCCAACACCCTGCTGAAGTTGAAGTCGCTGATGCACTTCCCCCTGGAAGAGCCTTTGCTGCTCGACACCACGGTGGCAGACACCCCGCCGTTGACCCTCTGCCAGCCGCGCGACCTGTTTGCCCGGGCATGTCAGTGGAATCCCTCCGTGCTGATGGCGGGGTACAACCTGCAGGCGGCATGTCACAGCCTGCGCTCGGCACGGGGTGCCTTCTTTCCCTCCCTTTCGCTGGGAGCCGGCATTTCCACCAGCTACTACCGACAGCTGGATGCCCCGGGAGCGTGGGGCTTCGGCACCCAGTTCCGCAACAACCGGGGAGAATATGTCTATGCCACACTCTCCATCCCCATCTTCAACCGCCTGAACCTGGTGGCCAACCTGCGCAGACAGCAACACAACGTGGAAAGGGCACGCGAGACACTGGGACAGCGGCATGACGACCTGCGGCTGCTCATCGAACAGACCGTGTCGGACCTGCATGACAGTGGCAGGGAACTGCTGAAGGCTGGCGCAAGGGTGGAGGCGGACAGCACCGCCGCCCACCTCACCCGGAAGAAGTATGAAGAGGGGCTGGCCTCGGCCATCGACGTGCAGACGGCGGCGGTGACGCTCCTGCAGAGCCGTGCCCTGCTGTTGCAGAGCCGCCTGCAGAACTATTATCTGACAAGGATTCTCAATTATTATAAAGGTATGCCATTATGGACAGAAGAATAGAAAGGAAGAAGGGACTGCGCCCCGGACATGTGCCCTACGTGGTGGCGGGCGGCCTGGTGCTGCTGTCGCTGCTGTGGCTGGTGCTGGGCAATCATGCCAGCACGGTGAGAGTGGAAAAGGACGAGATTACGGTGAGCACCGTGGTGGAGGGACAGTTCTACGACTATGTGCGTGTGAGCGGAAGGGTGGCTCCCATCCAGGTGGTGCAGCTCTCGCCCGAGGAGGGCGGCATCGTCCGGGAAAAAGTGGTGGAAGAAGGCACGCGGGTGAAGAAGGGCGATGTCATCCTGCGCCTGTCGAACAGCAACCTCGACCTGCAAATTCTGAATGCCGAGGCCGAACTGGCCGAAAAGCAGAACCTGCTGCGCAACACCCAGGTAGCCATGCAGCAGGACCGGCTCAACAACCGCACCGAACTGGCCACGCTGGCCACCGACATACAGCGCAAGGAGCGTGCCATGAAGCAGCGCGAATGCCTCTATGCCAACCGGCTCATGAGCCGTGAGGAGTATCTGCAGAGCCGCGAGGACTATGAGCTGGCGTGCCAGAAGTATGACCTGGTGCAGCAGCGTCTGCAGCAGGACAGCATCTACCGTTCGGTGCAGATGGACCAGATGGAGGACAACCTGGAGAACATGCGGCGCAATGTGCTGCTGGTGCGCGAAAGGAGGGACAGGCTGGAGGTGCGCTCCATCATCGATGGCGAACTGGGCCTGCTCGACGTGGAGCTGGGACAGAACATCGCAGCCGGCGTCAAGGTGGGGCAGATCAACGACCTGAGCGACTTCAAGGTGGAAGCGTATATCGACGAGCACTATATCGACCGTGTGCGCACGGGCCTCACTGCCACGCTGGAGCGCGGCGACACCACCTATGCCCTGCGTGTGCGCAAGGTGTATCCCGAGGTGAGGGAGGGCAAGTTCCGCACCGACCTGGTCTTCCAGGACGACCGCCCCGACAACCTGCGCATCGGCCAGAACTTCTATCTCAATCTGGAGCTGGGCAAACCCGAACAGGCCGTCATGGTGCCGCGCGGCACCTTCTTCCAGAGCACGGGCGGCAACTGGATCTATGTGTTCGACAAGCAGGGGCGCACGGCCTACCGCCGCACCATCAGCATAGGCCGCCAGAACGCGCAGTACTATGAGGTGCTCAGCGGACTGGAACCGGGCGAACAGGTGATAACCAGCGGCTATGAACCCTTTGGCGACAACGAGGAAGTGGTGGTGAAATAATATATAAGGAATAAGAACAGAATTATAACTGCATTCAAAGAAGAATAACGATCATGCTAAGGACTGAAAACTTAACAAAGGTGTTCCGCACGGAAGAGGTGGAAACCACAGCACTCAACGGAGTGAACATAGAAGTGAAGGACGGTGAATTTGTGGCCATCATGGGCCCCAGCGGATGCGGAAAATCGACACTGCTCAGCCTTCTGGGAATGCTCGACAACCCCACCGGCGGCCACTATTTCCTCGACGGCGAGGAGGTGGGCCATCTGCGCGAAAAGGACCGCACGCGTTTCCGCAAGGGGCGCATAGGTTTTGTGTTCCAGAGTTTCAACCTCATCGAGGAACTGACGGTGGAGGAGAACATCGACCTGCAGTTGCGCTACCTGGGCATCGGCAGGAAGGAACGCCGCGAACGTGTGCTCGACATCCTGCGCAAGGTGAACCTGAGCCAACGGGCAGGGCACTACCCGCATCAGCTCTCGGGCGGACAGCAGCAGCGCGTGGCCATTGCCCGTGCCGTGGTGGGCAAACCCAAGCTCATCCTGGCCGACGAGCCTACGGGTAACCTGGATTCCACGAACGGCCTGGAGGTGATGGAACTGCTCTCCAGCCTCCATGCCGAGGGAAGCACCATCATCATGGTGACCCATTCGCAGCACGATGCGGCCTATGCCGACCGTATCATCAACCTCTTTGACGGTGAGGTGGTAGATAACACCGTCCTGTAATGAACCCTAATCACATGAAGGATATGAAGACATTATTATACTTGTGGCGTCGCCACACGATGGCCTGCCTGCTCAACTTCATGGGCATCGTGCTGGCTGTGGCGGGAGGCTATATCATACTCACGCAGGTAATCTACAGCGCGCAGTATAACCACGGGATCCCTGGCTATCAGCATATATGCCGCGTGAGTACGTGCGGCATATTCGGGGAGGGAAAATGGGTTCCTACCCTGCCACGCCCCATGTGTGAATACCTTACAGAACTGCCGCAGGTGGAGGAAGTGGCTTACCTGAGGCCGGGTGGAGTCATGAGTGTGGACAAGGACGGGAGTGCCATCAGGGTGTCCTGCTATGTGGAAAACGGACATACCCTGAGTGTCTTTGGGGCACAACGCGTGGATGGCACCCTCACTTTCGAACCTTCTGCCTCAGGGATTGTCATCCCAGCCTCGCTGGCCAGGAAATATTTCGGGCGCGAGGACGTGGCGGGCCAGGAAATGGCGTTCTCCGACGGACAGCACCACACGGTGCAGGGAGTATATCGCGACTTCCCTGACAACTGTCTCCTCAGAAATGCCATCTACAGGGGCATGGGAGAAGAGAACCGGTACGAGTTGGGAAACTGGAACTATAACTGCTTCATCCGCCTGGGTGAAAACGTGGCTGTAGAGACGATTCCCACCCTACTGGACGATTTCCAGCTGCGCTTCTACGAGTTCTGGGCTTCTGCTGGCGGAAGGACGCTCTCTGACGAGGACAGGAAGGAATTCTCCAAACCCCACACTGAGGCAACCCCACTGAGTAAGACTTATTTCAGCGGACAAGACCCGGAGATGGACAAGGGCAACCGCAAGGCACTCTATATGCTGGAGTTCACACTGGTACTGCTGTTCATAGTGTGTGTGCTCAACTATGCCAACTTTTCCATGGCACAGGCTCCCATGCGGGTCCGCTCCGTCATCCTGCGCAAGGTGATGGGCGAGAATCTCTGGCGACTGCGCGTACAGATGTGGGCCGAAGGGGCGGCCGTGAGCCTCCTGGCCGCTGCAGTGGCTCTCTTCCTGGTACATCTGTTCAGCCAGATGGACTCGACGGCAACCATGTTCACGGGCAGCATCCTGCTGGCCGACAACCTGCCGCTGGTGGCTGCCATGCTGGGCATGGCTGTGGTGGTGGGACTCCTCTCTACAGCCTACAGTACCCGATATGTCACCTCATTTGCCCCTGTAGCTGCCATGAAGGGGCGCGTTGGGCTCTCTCCCCAGGGACGGAAGCTACGCGGATGGCTGGTGGGCCTGCAACTGTGTGCTGCCCTGGTGATGGCTTCCTTCATCGGCATCATCTACAGCCAGAGCCACTACATCTACCATTCGGCCTACGGCTATGACAAGGACAGCCTCCTGGTGTCGGAATTGGCGGACATGGTGCCTGTGGAGAAACACGCTTCGCTGCGCATGGAGCTGGAGAAACTGCCCGGTGTGGCCTCTGTGACCTATTCGATGAATTTTCTCGGAGAGGGTGACCTGTGCATGGAATGGGGCAGAGGCAGCCGCGAGCAGATGTGCAACTTTACGTCCATACCGGTGGATTGGAAGTTCCTGCGCACCTGGGGCATAGAAGTGGTGGAAGGCCGCGATTTCCGCGAGCAGGACGGGGATGTCTATATCGTCAACGAAGCCATGCTCCAGGCCTATCCCTGGGTCAAGGTGGACCAACCGCTTGTGCCTGAAGACCTGCCTGTGGTGGGTGTCTGCAAGAATGTGCGTGTATTCTCTACCCGCAGGAACAACAGCAATTCACCCATGGCGTTCGTAGTGTTCGGCCCGCGCTATGCCGGATGGACAGCCTGCAGGAAGATGTCGGTGCGCATGGCACCGGGGGTAGATATGCGACAGACGCGCCGTCAGGTGGAGGAGGTGGTGACCCGTTTCGCTACAGGAGGACACCCCACCGTCCATTTCTATGACAAGTGCCTGGAGACCGCCTACAAGGAGGAGAACTGTTTCATCCGTCAAATACAGCTCAGTTCCTTGCTCTGCATCCTCATCACGCTCATCGGTGTCTTCTGCCTCACGATGTTTGACACCACCTACCGCCGCAGGGAGATAGCCATCCGCAAGGTGATGGGCAGTACGATGGGTCAGGTACTGGCCCTCTTCACGGGACGCTATGCGTGGCCGCTCGTGGTGTCATGGGTCATCGCCGTCCCCATGGCCTATCGGCTGGGAACCTTGTGGCTGGAGGGTTTTGCTGAGCAGACTCCTATCCACTGGTGGATTTTCCCCCTGGCCTTCGTGGCCATAGGATGTGTGGTGATGCTCACCGTAGTCATCCAATGTTGGCACGTAGCCACAATGAATCCCATGGACAGCATCCGCACGGAATGACGTAATAGCAGCCCCCATTAATTTGGGTGATGTCTATGATGCGATGACGGCATCCGCACAGAATGGCGGAATAGCAAAACAACAGTCCCCGGGAGGTGCAGCAGTTCTCTGCACCTTCCGGGGACTTCCCGCATTTATGACCCTACCTGTGGCAAAAAACCACCGTTCCCTGCGGTTCTCCGCAGGGCCTTCCTCCGCCTCCCTTACAGGAACTTGGCGAAGTACGCCTCCATGTCATCGGCACTGGGACGGGGACTGTCACCGTCCAGGATGCCGCCCTCGCTGTCGAGCAGGAGGAAACGGGGGATGTACTGGAGTTGGATGGCCTCGGAGAGTATCTCCTGGGCAGCCTCATCGAGCCTGTACTGGGGCCAGAGAGGATTCTCCTCGCTGAGCTTGCCCATCCAGGCTGCCTCGTCCTCATCTACCGAGATGCTGATGAACTGAAGGTCTTCGACATCGGCCATCTTGCCGGCCAAGGCAGCCAGGTGAGGAATCTCCTCACAGCAGGGACGGCACCAGCTGGCCCACACATCCACGTAGGTCACCTTGGACTGGGCGAGGACCTCGCCGAGGGTGGTCTGTGTACCGTCAGGAGCCAGCAGGGTAAGGCCTGCCAAGGCGGCTGAAGGGGCAGATGCCTGGGTGGTTGTGGCTGAGTCTGTCACACTGTCGGCTCCTTCCTGGGTGGCCTGTTGCTTGCCACAGGAAAAAGTAAGGAGGGCAGCCAGGGAGAGAAGCGCGAGAAAGGAAGTCTTTTTCATCATAATAAAGGATTTTTTGGGGTTGTTATTCGGCAATATTACCTGATTTCTGGGGCAAAGATACGAAAAATGTGGGAACTTCCGTTTTCTTTCCTGTATTTTTTTGCCATTCAAAATAATAATATTATTTTTGCAACATAATTGAAACAAACAACCCATACGTCTATGAGTAACCAACGCTATATGATGCGCGGCGTAAGTGCCGCCAAGGAGGATGTCCACAACGCCATAAAGAACATCGACAAGGGCATCTTCCCACAAGCATTCTGCAAAATCATCCCCGACATCCTGGGCGGTGACCCCGAGTACTGCAACATCATGCATGCCGACGGAGCCGGCACGAAATCGAGCCTGGCTTATATGTACTGGAAGGAGACGGGCGACCTCTCCGTATGGAAGGGCATCGCACAGGATGCACTCATCATGAACACCGATGACCTGCTCTGTGTGGGGGCTGTAGATAACATTCTGGTCAGTTCCACGATTGGACGCAACAAGATGCTCATCCCCGGCGAAGTCATCTCGGCCATCATCAACGGTACGGACGAACTGATGCAGGAGATGAGGGAGATGGGCGTGGGCATCTACGGCACGGGAGGCGAGACGGCTGACGTGGGCGACCTGGTGCGCACCATCATCGTGGATAGCACCGTGACCTGCCGCATGAAGCGCAGCGACGTCATTGACAATGCACGCATCTGTCCGGGTGATGTCATCGTGGGACTGAGCAGCACGGGACAGGCTACCTACGAGAAGGAATACAACGGGGGCATGGGAAGCAACGGACTGACCAGTGCTCGCCATGACGTCTTCAGCAAATACCTGGCCGAGAAATATCCCGAGAGCTACGACCATGCGGTACCCGATGAACTGGTATATAGCGGTACGAAGCGGCTGGACGACGCCATCGAGAACTGTCCCCTCACGGCGGGCAGGATGGTGCTCTCTCCCACCCGCACCTACGCCCCCGTCATCAAGAGGATGCTGGACGAACTGCGGCCGGAGATTCACGGCATGGTACACTGCACGGGCGGTGCACAGACCAAGGTGCTGCACTTCGTGGGCGATGACTGCCGCGTGATAAAGGACAACATGTTCCCCATCCCTCCCCTGTTCAAGACCATACAGGAGGAGAGCCAGACGGAGTGGAGCGAGATGTACAAGGTGTTCAACATGGGGCACCGCATGGAAATCTATGTGCGGCCTGAAATGGCAGAGAAGGTCATCGCCATCAGCCAGTCCTTTGGCATCGATGCACAGGTCATCGGCCACATCGAGGAGGGCAAGAAGAGTCTGCTCATCAAGAGCGAGTATGGTGAGTTCGAGTATTAAGGCGAGGATATGGAACTGCTGGACAGACTGGAAGGACTGGTTTCGCGCTACGAGGAGGTAAGCACGCTCATCACCGACCCTGCGGTGATAGCTGACCAAAAGCGTTACGTGAAGCTGACCAAGGAATACAAGGACCTGGGACGTATCGTGGAGGCCCGCAAGGAGTATGTAGGGCTACTGCAGAACATCGAGGATGCCAAGGAGATGATGGCAGCCGAGGAGGATGCAGAGACGAAAGACATGCTCCGACAGGAACTCAACGAGAGCGAGGCACGCATCCCCGAACTGGAGGAGGAGATAAAACTGCTGCTCATCCCTGCTGACCCTGAGGACGACAAGAACGTCATCATGGAGATACGTGGCGGAACGGGAGGCGATGAAGCGGCACTCTTTGCCGGAGACCTCTTCCGCATGTACTCGAAATACATCGAAACGAAGGGATGGAAGATGGCCGTAAGCAGTTACTCGGAAGGTGCCGTGGGCGGCTACAAGGAGATTATCTTCAGCGTGACGGGAGAAGGGGTGTATGGCATTCTCAAATACGAGAGTGGGGTTCACCGTGTACAGCGAGTGCCGGCCACAGAGACACAGGGACGCGTACACACCAGTGCTGCCACCGTGGCCGTCCTGCCCGAGGCAGAGGCCTTCGATGTGGAAATCAACGAGGGTGCCATCAAATGGGATACGTTCCGTTCGAGCGGTGCAGGAGGTCAGAACGTCAACAAGGTGGAGTCGGGTGTGAGGGCACGCTACATGTGGCACAACCCCTTCACCAACGAGGATGAGGAAATACTCGTGGAATGTACCGAGACGCGTGACCAACCCAAAAATAAGGAACGTGCGCTTGCGCGCCTGCGTACATTTATTTATGATAAGGAGCATCAGAAATACATCGATGACATTGCCTCGAAACGCAAGACGATGGTTTCCACAGGTGACCGGTCTGCCAAGATACGCACCTACAACTATCCGCAGGGGCGCATCACCGACCACCGCATCGGCTACACCATCTACAACCTGCCAGCCTTTATGGACGGACAGATACAGGACTGCATAGACCACCTCATCGTGGCAGAAAACGCAGAAAGGATGAAGGAAGCAGAGCTCTGAAACAATGAACAACAGGCTGCGCGAGGAAAACTAGAAATACTAGAAAACTAGAAAGACTAGAAAACTAGAAAACTAAAAAAACTAGCACAACTATAGATAACTATATCATTATGGGATTCTGGAAAGACGTAAAGAAAGAATGGACGATTCCATTTAAAGGAACAAAAAGGCAGAAGGAAAGGTTCTGGCTTGATATGGCTTGTTGTGCAGCAGGTAGCGCAACGCTCATCTACAACCATGGGGAGTCACTCTTTATCCAGTTTACGGTATTTTTCCTGACCACCATCATTGTGCGCATGATATGGAATCTTATCAGGGCATTCGCTAAAAGGGTATAGGTTATCTGGATTAGAGTTGAGAGCTGAGAGCAGTTTATTGAGTTGAGAGTTTATTGAGTTGTAAGCAAAAAACTTTCTACTCTAAACTATATCAACTACTATGAACTTATGAACTAAATAAAAACGAAATATGAACAGACAAGAATTAGTAAACCAGATACGCGAAAAGAAGAGTTTTCTCT
>CALZGT010000072.1 GCA_945787235.1 uncultured Prevotellaceae bacterium | reverse complement strand
CAGCCCCAGGAAGAGCAGGCCCGTCCGCAGGACCAGCAGAAGTCCGAGGGCATCAGCAAGGAGGCTGCCGAGCAACTCCTGAAGGCCGCCATGCAGAACGAGCGCAAGACCCAGGACCGCCTCAACCGCTACAACCAGCGCAAGGAGGAGCAGGAACAGCAGCAGGCCGGGCAGCGCAGGTTGCAGAAGAACTGGTAATGTCAAGGTGGGTTCTTTAATTTTCCACCTCAAAAATAAAGTTAATCATGTTTCACATACTTATGAGAAAGGAACATCACATAGTACTATTCGCCCTGTGCTTCTGGCTGAGTGCCGGCATGGCCCTGGCGCAGAAACTGACCCTCAGGGCACCGTCCCAGGCAGAGGTGGGCCGCCGCATCCAGGTGGCCTATACCCTCAACACCCAGGACTTTGACCGCATCCAGTTGGAGGGCGAGTTTGAAGGTTTCGAACTGCTCTTCGGTCCCGGTGTGAGCACCAGCAGCAGCATAAGCATCATCAACGGCAAGACCACCCAGAGCAGCAGTACCACGTTCACCTACACCCTCATGCCCAAGAAGGAAGGTCACTACACCCTGCCCGCCGCCTCTGTCAACAGCGGCGGCAAGAAGCTGACGAGCGGCACGGCACGCATCGAGGTGCTCCCCGCCAGCGGTGGAGGCAACGCCTCGCACGGAGGTCACGGACAGTCCCAGTCCCAGCAGGGTGGCCCCAGCAGCATGCACACCCCGTCGAGCCAGGAGCACATCGGAGCCAAGGACCTGTATTTCAGCGTCACGGCCAGCAAGAAGCACGTCTTCGAACAGGAAGCCATCCTGCTCACCTACAAGCTCTATTCGCTCGTCACCGTAGAACAGTTGGCCGGAGAGATACCCCAGCTCGACGGTTTCCACACGCAGGAGATTGAGCAGCCCCAGCAGCGCAGTTTCACCATGGAGCGCGTGGGTAACAAGAACTACGGCACCGTGGTATGGCGGCAGTATGTTGTGTTCCCCCAGAAGTCGGGCAAGCTCACCATCCCCGCCATAGACTATGAGGCCGACGTAGTCACCATAGACCGCAGTTCCGACCCCTTCGACGCCTTCTTCGGCGGCGGCAGCATCTCGCGCAGGGTCAAGAAGATTGTCCGTGCCCCGGCCGTGGAGATACAGGTTGACCCCCTGCCCGAGAAACCCGCCAACTTCAGCGGAGCCGTGGGACGAGGCTTCAGCCTCAGCGGCAAACTCATCCCCGAGAAAGTGGATGCCAACGATGCCACCGTGCTGACCCTCACCGTGAAGGGTACGGGCAACATGAAACTGATGAGCGCCCCCGAGGTGGCATGGCCCAAGGACTTCGAGCAGTATGACCCCAAGACCGAGCAGCATACCAAGCTCACCACGGGCGGCAACAGCGGTTCGGCCACCTACGAATACACGGCCGTGCCCCGCCACGAGGGTCAATACACCATCCCCCCCGTCGAGTTCTGCTATTTCGACACCGACAGCAAGTGCTACAAGACACTCACCACCGAAGCCTTCCAGCTCGATGTGGCCCGTGGTGCCGGACATGCGGCTGCCGCCCCCCGACAGGAAGAACTCAAGGAACTGGGCAGCGACATACGCTACATCAAGCAGGAAACCGTCCGCCTGAAGCAGCCCGGCGAGGATATCTTCGGCACCCTGCCTCACGTCCTCGGCCTGCTCCTTCCCCTCTGCATCTTCGCCCTGGCCATGCTCCTCCTGCGCCGTCGCATGCAGCGCAACGGCGATGCCGTGCGGGTGCGTGGCCGCAAGGCCGGCAAGGCCGCTTCCAAGCGACTGAAGACCGCCTCGCGCCTCCTCAAGTCGGGCAGTACCGATGCCTTCTACGACGAGGTGCTCCATGCTCTCTGGGGCTATGTCTCCGACAAACTGAACATGCCCGTGGCCGAACTCAACAAGGACAATGTCTCGGAGAAACTCACCCTCCACGGTGTCGATGAGGCCTCCACCCGCCAGTTCCTCTCTGTCCTTGAAGAGTGCGAGTTTGCCCGGTTCGCCCCCGGAGATCCCGCCAGCAACATGTCGCACCTCTTTGACAATGCCACCCGCGTGATAGACCAGCTGGACGGCATGCTCAGGTAAAGGTGGGGTCTGAACAATCCTGCCTAAGAACTACAAACTTACAGAAAGAACGATGAAGAAATACGTGTGCATCCTTTTCCTGGCATCCTTCGTGCTTGCCATTCATGCCAATCCCTCGGCAGACAGCCTCAAGGCCGCCGCCGACAAGGCATATTCCCAGGAGCAGTACGACAAGGCTGCTTCGCTGTACCTCCGTCTCACCCGCCTGGGCGAGAGCGACGTGGTCTGTTACAACCTGGCCAACAGCTACTACCGTATGGACTCCGTGGCCTCTGCCATCCTGTGGTACGAGCGGGCACTCCTGCTCAGTCCCGGCGATTCCGACGTACGCTTCAACCTGCGTATGGCACGGGCCAAGACGGTTGATAAGATAGTTCCCGAGGAGGAAATCTTCTTCTCGCGCTGGTACCACTCCCTGCTCAACCTGATGAGCGTCAACAGCTGGGTGTCGGTGGGCATCGTCCTCTTTGCCTTCGCCCTGCTGGGCCTCTTGCTATACTTCGTGTCCGCCAGGATGCTGTGGAGGAAGGTCGGCTTCTTCGGAGCCCTGCTCCTCCTGCTCCTCTCAGCCTGCAGCCACCTCTTCGCCTGGCAGCAGAAGGGACGTCAGCAGCACCGTGACCGTGCCGTCGTGATGCAGCCCTCCGTGGTGGTGAAGAGCACGCCCAATGCCGCCGGTACCGACCTCTTCCTGCTCCATTCGGGCACTTCCTTCCACATCCTTGACGCAAGCATGAAGGACTGGTGCCAGATACGCCTCTCCGACGGCAAGGAAGGCTGGATTCCCGTTTCAGCCATTGAGGTAATCTGATGTAACCCCCTTTTAGCGAAAACCATCATGTTGGAATCCTTAGTACACCTCGACCAGCAACTCCTGCTCCTGCTCAACGGCAGCGACTCCGTCTATTGGGACGGCTTCTGGGTGAGCATCACCCGCGTAGCCACGTGGATATTCTTCTACCTGTTCCTCCTCCTCGTGCTGCTCCGTTCCTACGACTACCGTCGTGTCGGCCTCATTGTCCTCATGGTCGGTCTGGCCATCCTGCTGGCCGACCAGGGAGCCAGTGGCATCTGCAAACCCCTGGTGCAGCGTTTCCGTCCCTCCCACGAACCTGCCCTGGCCGGTCTCGTTGACCTTGTCGATGGCCGTCGCGGCGGACTCTACGGCTTCTTCTCCAGTCATGCCGCCAACGGCTTTGCCATCTGCACCCTCCTCTCCCTTATCTACCGCCACACGTGGGTCACCCTCACCCTTGTGGCCTACGCCCTGTTGAGCAGTTATTCCCGCATCTACCTCGGTCTCCACTATCCCGGCGACATCCTGGTGGGCACGCTCTGGGGCACACTGTGCGGTTTCGGTGTCTATCGCTTTTACTGCCACCTCCATGACCGCCTGTTTCCGTCAAACTCCACGCAGTACTTCAGCGATGCCTACACCACGAGTGGTGTGCTCCGTTCCGATGCCCATCTCATCCCCATGGCATTCTCCCTTACGCTCGTTTATGTCTGCTTTCGAGCCCTTTTTTATGCCATATATCATTAAAATAGTCAATAAATCGGGAATCCTTGCGATGGATTCCCTTTTTTTTTGTATCTTTGCCGCTTGATAAGGGAAGAGGCAATGAGTCTCTTTCTACGAAAATGACAGAATTAATTTAACATACACAATGTTTAGAACAAAAACCAATGGTGAACTGCGTCTGAGCGATGCAGGTACCCAAGTGACGCTGGCCGGATGGGTACAGCGCACCCGCAAGTTTGGCGGTATGACCTTCGTTGACCTCCGTGACCGCTACGGCATCACGCAGCTCGTCTTCAACGAGGAGTACGATGCCGCTCTCTGTGAGCAGGCCAATCGCCTGGGCCGTGAGTTCGTGATTCAGGTGGAAGGTAAGGTGAGCGAGCGCAGCAACAAGAACCCCAACCTCCCCACAGGCGACATCGAAATCATCGTCAGCCGTCTCACCGTGCTGAACGAGAGCCTGACCCCTCCCTTCACCATCGAGGACGAGAGTGACGGCGGCGATGACCTCCGCATGAAGTACCGCTACCTTGACATCCGCCGCAACCCCGTGCGCCGCAACCTGGAGCTCCGTCACAAGTTTGCCTTCGAGGTGCGCCGCTACCTCGACCAGCAGGGCTTCCTGGAGATTGAGACCCCCATCCTGGTGAACAGCACTCCCGAGGGAGCCCGCGACTTCGTGGTGCCCAGCCGCATGAATCCCGGCCAGTTCTACGCCCTGCCCCAGAGTCCTCAGACCCTGAAGCAGCTCTGCATGGTGGCCGGCATCGACCGCTATTTCCAGATATGCAAGTGCTTCCGTGACGAGGACCTGCGTGCCGACCGTCAGCCCGAGTTTACCCAGATAGACTGTGAGATGTCGTTCGTGGAGCAGGAGGACATCCTCCAGATGTTCGAAGGCATGAGCCGTCACCTCTTCAAGACCCTCCTGGGCATCGACATTCCCACCCTTCCCCGCATGACGTGGGCTGATGCCATGAAGTACTACGGCAGCGACAAGCCCGACACACGCTTTGGCATGGAGTTTGTCGAACTGAAGAACCATCAGCCCGACAATGCCTCGCGCGAACGTGTGGAGAGCCTCTTCCCCGAGGGCTTTACCGTCTTCGACAGCGCCGCCTACATCGGAGCCATCTGTTGCGAGGGACAGGCCGTGCTGACGCGCAAGCAGATAGACCAGCTCACGGACTTCGTGAAGCGTCCCCAGATAGGTGCCAAGGGTCTCGTCTATGCCCGTGTCCAGGAGGACGGCAGCGTGAAGAGCAGCGTGGACAAGTTCTATGGTGCCGAGACGCTCGAAGCCCTCAGGGACAAGATGCAGGCCAAGGCCGGCGACCTCATCCTCATCCTCAGCGGCGAGGATGCCATGAAGGTGCGCAAGCAGCTCTGCGAACTGCGCCTGGAGATGGGTAGCCGCATGGGTCTCCGTGCCAAGGACAAGTTCTCCTGCCTCTGGGTCATCGACTTCCCCATGTACGAGTGGAGCGACGAGGAGCAGCGCCTCATGGCCATGCACCATCCCTTCACCTCACCCAAGCCCGAGGACATACCCCTGCTCGACACCGACCCCGCCAGCGTGCGTGCCAATGCCTACGATATGGTCATCAACGGTGTTGAGGTGGGCGGTGGCAGCATCCGTATCCACGATGCCAAACTGCAGCAGAAGATTTTCGAGATTCTGGGCTTCACCCCCGAGCAGGCACAGCTCAAGTTCGGCTTCCTCATGAATGCCTTCAAGTTCGGTGCACCTCCCCACGGAGGTCTGGCCTACGGTCTCGACCGCTTCGTCAGCCTCTTTGCCGGACTGGACAGCATCCGCGACTGCATTGCCTTCCCCAAGAACAATTCCGGCCGCGACGTCATGCTCGATGCCCCCGGCGAACTGGACCCCTCCCAGTTGGAGGAACTTCAGCTTCAGGTGAACCTGCGCCAGGATTAAGGTGGGTTCTATAAATTCGCTTTGTCAGATTTTGGAATTATTTTCGAGGTCAAATTGTAAGTTGAAGAGGGAGCGTAGCGAGCTACGTGACTGAGTCAACTTACAATTTGAGCCGAAAAGAATCCAAAAGATGGCAAAACGTCAACACACAATTATTAATCATTTTGACGGTGGAAATTTATAGAACCCACCTTAACAACGGAAAAACCAAAGAAGATATGACCAGAAAAGAACCCAAGATAGAGTCTGTCCTCGACCTCAATTCGAGCAACGTGTGGACGGTAGATGCCATAGAGATAGCGAAGCTCTGGGAGGAGGACAAGGTGGAGGAGGACTTCCGCAACAGCGAGGACAAGATCCTCAACATCATTCGCCTCTGTTTCGAGGTGGTACACTATAATCCCGATGACTCGCGCGAAAAGGCCAAGTATGAGAATGGCGAGTGGGCGGTGTTCTCGCACGTCGATGCCAAGCGTGGCCATGTGGCCATCCGCAAGAAGGACATCAAGCGCATCTCCGACCTCAGCTACGAGAATGTCAAGTACATCTCCTCCTCCTTGCTGCTCGAACTCATTGACCGCAACTTCGGAGGCGGATGGGACTCCATCCAGCTCTCCCTCAAGGATATCATCGAGAGTGCCTTTGAGGTGAGCACCACCACGCTGCCCACCAACCGCCTCCATTCCCCCGGCGGTACCTACGAGCGCAAGCTGGCGGCCGGATTTGACGTCCTTGAAGTGCCCAAGGGCAACTGGACCGAGGCCATCTTTGCCAAGAAGAAGGAACCCGTGGAGAAGCTGCGCTACCAGAGCGAAGCCCGCTATGACGAGGACGGCAACCTCATCAAGGACCTCCTTGACGATGATGCTCCCCTGCCAGTCGATGACGACGACGAGGTCGATGAGACCTACTACAGCTCATACTCCGAGGAGGCTGCCAAGAAGTCCGAGGAGGAAGACGAGGACATGGGCGGTCTCAACGTAGAGTAGCCCTGCGGCGGAACTCCGCACACACTATGGCGGTGGCGATGGCCACGTTCAGGCTCTCCACCTTGTCCCGGTCCGTGGGGTAGGGTGGGATGTAGAGCCGCTTGTTCACCCTGGCACCCACCTCCGCCGACACACCCTTTCCCTCATTGCCCATGACGATGACGCCGTGGGCGGTGAGGGATTGTTTGTATAGGTTCTGCCCGTCCAGGTGCGTGCCATACACCGGGGCCGTGCAGCGTGCCAGCTCGTCGGCAAGATTAATATAATGTACGTGTACGCGCGCAATGGCCCCCATGGTGGCCTGTATGGCCTTGGGCGAGAAGACATCCACCGTGTCCGGGGAGCAGAACACGTGACGGATGCCGAACCAGTCGGCCAGCCTCACTATCGTGCCCATGTTGCCCGGGTCCTGCACGCCGTCCAGCGCCAGGCACAGCTCCCCTGCGGCCACCTCGGCCAGACAGCACTGCTCGTGGGGCAGCGGAAAGAGACCGATGACCTGCTGTGGCGTGCGCAACAGGCTCGCACGGTTCAGCTCCTCCTGCGTCACCTGGTCGCACTCCACGCCCCTCAGTTCCTCTTTGTGCAGCTCCAGCCACTCCCCTGTGGCAGCAATGTAGGCCGGTGTCCACACCCCCAGCAGTTCGTCCATCAGCTTGGGTCCCTCAGCCAGCAGCAGTCCTTCCTCCACCCGGTTCTTCTTCCTTTCCAGCGAGTGTATCAGTTTGATTTTGTTCTTGCTTATCACTTTTTTCTCTGTTTTTTCTGCAAAAATACACATTTCTGCGGAATTATTGCTAACTTTGCCTTGTGAAATGCATCTTCCGACATAAAATAGCGTACATCCTCGCCCTCCTGACCGCTGTGTTCCACTCATGCAGCGTATCACGCTTCGTACCCGAAGGCGAGCACCTCCTGGAGAAGGTCAGCATCGTGAGCGACAGCGCCAGCGTCAAGACCTCGGCCCTGCAGGGCTACGTGCGCCAGCATCCCAACAGCAAGTGGTTCAACCTCTTCAAGGTGCCCATGCTGCCCTACGCCCTCTCCTCCACCGACTCCACCAAGCGCATCAACCGCTTCCTCTGGCGCGTGGGCGAAGACCCCGTCATCGAGGACAGCGTGCAGACGGAGCGTTGCCGCCGCGACATACAGAATGCCGTGCGCAACCTCGGTTACCTGGATGCCAGCGTCGATGTGCAGCGCCGCTACCGCAAGCACAAGGTCTATGTCAAGTACCACATCGACCCACGGCAGCGCTACACCGTGGGACTGCTCGAGCGCGAAGTGCGCGATGCGGGCATCGACTCCCTGCTGCGTCCGCACGAGCACCGCTCCCTGCTGCGCGAGGGCATGCCCTTCGACGTCAACGTCCTCGACAAGGAACGCACCCGCGTCAACTCCCTCGTCATGAACCGCGGCTACTACCGTTTCAACCGCGAGTTCATCCGCTACGAGGCCGACACCACGGAGGCCCCGCGCCAGGTGTGGCTCAAGTTCATCGTCAACCCCTTCCGCACCTACGACGGTCTCGTCTCGCCCCATCAGCCCTACCTCATCAACCGCGTGACCTACGACCTCTCGGGCAGCTCGTCGCGCCTGCGCCAGGGCGTCCTGGACCGCGTCAACCACATCCGTGAGGGAGCCCTCTACAACGAGCAGGACGTACAGACCACCTACGGAGCCCTCGGCGCCCTCGATGCCGTGCTCAGTTCCACCATCCGTTTCCAGCCCGACGAGGCAGACAGCACGCGGCTCAATGCCCTCATCAGCGTCACCACCAACAAGCCCAATACCATCAACGCCGAGCTCGAGGGAACCAACTCCGCCGGCGACTTCGGTGCAGCCGTATCCGTGGCCTACCACAACCGCAACCTCTTCCGCGGCAGCGAGGTCCTGGGCCTCAAGCTGCGCGGAGCCTTCGAGGCCATCACGGGGCTTGACGGCTACGATGACCAGAACTACATCGAGTACAGCGCGGAGTTGAGTCTCAAGTTTCCCGACTTCATCTTCCCCTTCCTCACGCGCGACTTCCGACGCCGGGCCCGTGCCACCAGTGAGGTGTCGCTGATGTACAACAGCCAGAACCGTCCCGAGTTTCACCGACGTGTTGTCTCTGGCACCTGGCGCTACCGCTGGATGGGCCACCGTGACAGCCGTCTGCACCACCGCATCGACCTCATCGACCTCAACTACGTCTATATGCCGTGGATTTCCGAGACGTTCAAGCGCGACTACCTCGATGACCCCTCGTCGCGCAATGCCATCCTGCGCTACAACTACGAGAACCTCTTCATTATGAAGCTGGGCTACAACCTGAGTTTCTCCACCATGGCCAACGGCCTCACCTCGACCTACGGCACCAATGCCTACAGCCTTCGCGTCGGCATCGAGACCGCGGGCAACCTGCTCCAGGCCATCTCCACCCTGGCCGGCTCCTTCCCCAAGGCCGAGGACGGCAGCTACAAGGTCTTCGACGTCAAGTACGCGCAGTATGCCAAGTTTGACTTCGACTACTCCAAGAGTTTCAAGATCAACGACCGCAACTCGCTGGCCCTCCACTTCGGGCTCGGCGTGGCTCTGCCCTATGGCAACAGTTCCATCCTGCCCTATGAGAAGCGCTACTTCTCGGGCGGTGCCAACAGCGTGCGCGGATGGTCCGTGCGCGAACTCGGCCCCGGCAAGTTCCGCGGCACCGACGGCCGCATAGACTTCATCAACCAGACGGGCGACATGAAGCTCGACATGAACGTGGAGTACCGCACACACCTCTTCTGGCTGCTCGACGGCGCGGCCTTCATCGATGCCGGAAACATCTGGACCCTGCGCAACTATGCCGACCAGCCCGGAGGGCAGTTTGGCTTCGACACCTGCTGGCGGCAGATAGCTGTGGCCTACGGCATTGGATTCCGTTTGAATTTCAACTACTTCCTCCTGCGCCTCGACGGCGGCATGAAGGCCATCAATCCCGCCTTCGACGATGCCCGCCGCCATTACCCCATCATCCATCCCAACTTCAAGCGCGATTTCAGCCTGCATTTTGCCGTAGGATTACCATTTTAGTATTGTTCAAATCACCACTTCCTTTGATTTTTTGAACATTACTCGCTGTTTTTGTACGGAAAGTTGTCTTTTTCCTTGCAGAAATGTGAAAATAATGCTACCTTTGTGCAAATTTGTAGTAATATGGTCAGATTCTTTTGCTTGGGAAGTGGAAGTAGCGGCAACAGCTATTTCCTGACGACGGGACATACCAGCATCCTCATCGATGCCGGACTGAGCCTGCGTGCCCTGCGCAGGACGCTGGAGAGCCACGGCTTCACGCTCGACGTGCTCGATGCCGTCTTCGTCACCCACGACCATGCCGACCACATCAAGTCGGTGGGCAACCTGGCCAATGACTACGACATCCCCATCTATGCCACGCCCGAGGTATTGCTCGGTATCAACCGCAACTACTGCGTGACGAGCAAACTCACCGAGTCGCACGCGCGTCAGGTACACAAGATGCAGCCGCTCCAGCTGGGCGAGTTCACCGTCACACCCTTCGAGGTGCTCCATGACAGCAGCGACTGCGTGGGCTATCGCGTGGAGGTCGAGGGCATCACCTTCTGTCTCATCACCGATGCGGGGCAGGTCACGCCGCAGATAGAGGAGATGGTGCATGAGGCCAATTACCTGGTGCTGGAGAGCAACCACGACGAGGAGATGTTGGCTCGTGGCCCTTATCCTGCCTATCTCAAGGGGCGCATACGCAGCGGCCGTGGGCACCTGAGCAACCGCGAATGTGCCAACCTGCTGGCACAGCATGCCACGGAGAAGTTACGCCACGTATGGCTCTGTCATCTGAGTGAGGAGAACAACCATCCCGAACTTGCCCGCAAGACCGTCAGCTCCGTGCTGCGCAGTTACGGCATCATCGAGGGGGTGGATTTTCAGATGGAAGTGCTCCGTCGCAAGACACCTTCCAGGGTCTATGATTTGGTGTGAAAAGGGGCGCAAAACGCCACAGAAAAGGTCTTTTCGGAAGAAAAGGCCGTTTTTTTTGAAAAAAGTGCCGCAAAAGCTTGGCGGTTCCGAAAAAATGTAGTACCTTTGCACCCGCAAACGAGAGATAACGCGTCCTTAGCTCAGTTGGTAGAGCAATTGACTCTTAATCAATGGGTCCAGGGTTCGAGCCCCTGAGGGCGTACAAGGTCACAGACTTATATCTCTCAGCATGCGTCCTTAGCTCAGTTGGTAGAGCAATTGACTCTTAATCAATGGGTCCAGGGTTCGAGCCCCTGAGGGCGTACGAAGAAAGGATTGGCTTAGCCAATCCTTTTTCTTTTTTTTTGTGACATTTGTTTTCTTATTTTGCCGCCATGGTAGTTTTTGGGGCGTTTGCGACAAAATAAGCATCTCTTATTTTGACTTGATTAAAGTACCTAATCGTATCTGCATCAGTGAACGTCCTGTAGAAGCTGACGGCAGGCGTTTCGGAGACTTCGAGATGGACACAATAGTAGGAAAGGATGGTCATGCAGCAATTGTAACACTCACAGAAATGAGTACCAATAAGATGATTGCAAAGAGCATCGGAACAAAGGTCTATTTTGCCGTTCCGTACTCATC
>CALZGT010000071.1 GCA_945787235.1 uncultured Prevotellaceae bacterium | reverse complement strand
GAAACACTCTTCTGACAGCCAATCATGGAGTAATTCATTCTCATGACACACAATTAGACTGCAAAGATAAGCATTTATTTCCAAAAGCCGGACTTCCGGGGCTTTTTTGCGAATTTGCGTAACTATGAACTCTCAATCACTTTCCAGTCACTCAATGTCCTTCGTTTGGGGTCGAAGTTGATGCCCACCTTTACGATGGGAAGACCAGAGAGGGCAAATTTCGCGGCATAGTTCTTGACGTCTATCTGCTGCATGGCTGCCTCGGCAGACATATTCAACTTGAGCTCAAAAAGATAGAGAGCCTTGGCGGTCTTCATCACCACATCCACACGACCTGTCACAGTGCGGGCCTCTACCTCCACATATCTGCCGAAGAGCGAGAAGATAACGTAGAACAGCTGTTGGTAGTGTCCTTCGGAATTGGCATTGTTGCAATAGGGCACTGTGAGGAGGTATGCCTGCAGGAGGCTACACATCTCGTCAATGTCTTCACGGCATAGGGCAAGATACATCTTGGCGATGGTGGTATTCCCCGCTTCCGTACGCCTCTCGACATAGTTGGGCAGAAGACTCTCCATCAGTCCCACACGTATCTCATTGTTCGGAATGTCGAGGGTGTAGAGACGCGAAGCCCTGTCGTAGTCCTTGATGGTCACATAACCGCTCTGATAGAGCAGCGGCGTGATACTCGCCATGTTTTCTGTCGGAGCATCGAAGTCTGAAGCAAGAACCTGCATCTGGCTGATTGCCGACGGCACAACATCGAACTTCCTCAGCATCTCGATGAGATAGGTCGGGGTACCTGACGAGAACCAGTAGTTGGTGTAGTCGCGGTCCTGGAAGGCATTGAGGAGGCTGAAGGGATTGAAGATGTCGGGCGAAGGCCAGGTGAAATGATAACCGTCATACTGCTGCCTCAGTCCTGCGATGGCACCTTCGCGCGTGGTCTGCTGAGCCTCGGCGAAGTCATCGATATAGTCGGTCATGGCGGTGAGCATCTCCTCCTTGGTGATGCCACACACTCCGGCATAGTCGGGGCGCATGGAGATGTTCTTCAGGTTGTTCAGCTCACTGAAGATGCTCAACTGAGAAAACTTCGTAATACCCGTGAGGAAGACAAATTGCAAATAGGGGTCGCAGTCTTTCAGCGGCGAATAGAAGTTGCGCATCACATTGCGGAGCACGGGCAGCATCGTCTCCTCATGCACCACGTCAAGCAGGGGGGCGTCATATTCGTCGATGAGTATGACCACCTTCTTGCCAGTCTTTTGGTATGCTGCCTGTATCAACGCCGTAAAACGGTCGTTGTTGTCAGTGGTGGGATGCGTAATACCAAATTTCCCCTCATACTCGGCAAGGCGATTGCCGAGATAGCGTTCCAGCTGGTCCTTCTCCATGTGCTTGCCCGATGCCA
The DNA here is from genome assembly GCA_945787235.1 of uncultured Prevotellaceae bacterium. Lineage (GTDB taxonomy): Bacteria > Bacteroidota > Bacteroidia > Bacteroidales > Bacteroidaceae > Physcousia. The sequence continues at coordinate 9,812 of CALZGT010000071.1, read as the reverse complement.
TGCTGAGCCGCAGCACGGGGTACTCCGTCCACTCCTTCTCCACCGTTTCAATGAAGAGTCCCTTGAACAAGTCCTTCCGTCCCTCGAAATAGGCTTGGAGCGTAGATACAAGCAATGACTTGCCGAACCGCCTCGGGCGGCTCAGGAAAATATACTTGCTGAGGTGTATCATGTTCCAGATATACTCAGTCTTGTCGATATAGAGCATGTCATCCTCAATGATGTTTGAGAATGTCTGTATGCCCACGGGCAGCCGTTTCAGTCGCTTCGTTTCCATATCCTTCAGATGTCAAGTTGACAGCGTACATTATTCGGCGGTAAAGTTACGCATTTATTTTCATACCACCAAACATTTACAGAAAAAGGTTATGGGTGGTTGAGAGTTGAGAGTTTAGAGCAGTTGAAATAGTTGAGAGCAGTTTTTTTAGTTTAGAGTTTAGAGAGTTGCAAGCAGAATACTTTCTACTCTCAACTGAATAAACTACTCTAAACACTCAACTCTCCACTCTCAACTGAATAAACTACTCTAAACTCTAAACACTCAACTATGAACTATGAACTGAATCATTGTTCCACTTCCTCCCAACGGAACACGGCACCACAGCGGCGGGCGGGGTCGGAACCCTTGAAGTCCATGGAATAGGGGCTTCCTGTGGTGGGACTCTTGCCTATGTAGGTATGGGTACGCATGGACATGAGCATGAATTCCCGGTCGAGGTAGTCCTGCCAGAGGAACTCCTCGGCACGGTCGGCCTGGGTAGTGAGGCGCACGTCACCGGGGATGCCGTAGCCCGACACGAAGACATAGCGGCCGTCAAGGCACTGGAGGCATACCTTGCCCTGCCCGCGGTCGATGAGGCGGAACTGGGTGAGGAGACTCTTGTCGGAGGCGTGGGTGTCATAGACGAGGCCGTGGGGCGTGGCGTGCATGGGCAGACCCGTGGCGAGGTTGATGATGCGGAACGTCTTGCCGTACGGTATGTTGTGACTGCGGTCGGCCTTGGTCTCCAGGACGGTGAAGTTGTCAAACTCGGCATAGCCTCCGTTGCGCCCGTTCTTGTTGAAGGCAAAGAGCGAGAGGCGGGAACCCTGGAAGGAGATGAGCTGGTAGGACAGGGCCATGGTGCCGCCTATGGGATGGAACGTGGTGCCGTCGGTGGAGTACTCGTAGTGCCCCCTGTCGTGGTCGAAGTCACCTTCGAAACGGAGCCAGATGCGTCCGTCGGGAAGCGTGATGTCGAGGTCGGTGGTGTCGTTCCTGAGCTGTTCGAAGCAGCGGAGCGTGAGTTTCTGACCTTCCTTGACGATGCCCGCCCAGGAGCACGGCACGTTGATGTTGCCCAGGCCGGCCACGTCGCCGTCCTTGAGGTGCCGCACGTCGAGTTCCACGGTGGTGAGGCTGACAGGACCTATGACACGCTGCGTGAGGGTGTTGCGGGCCCACATGAGTTGTTCGGCGGGCTGGGTATGCAGTTGCAGGCGTCCGCCCTTGAGCTTCCACATCCTGTCATCGGGATTGTGGTTCCACTGCCACACGCGTCCGAGCGTCTTGCCGTTGAAGTCCTCGCTGCGCTGGTAGGGAGCATGGGGCTTGATGTCGTCCGTACCGGGGATGTCGGGCTTGAACCAGGTGCGCGGCGCACGTCCCAGGTTGCCTTCGAGTCCCAGCATCGGCCATCCGTCCTTCCAGGTGATGGGTGCCAGCGTCACGGTGCGACCGATGGAGTGGAAGTCCATCATGAGGAGGGCATACCAGTCGCCCTTCTGCGTCTGCACGATGCCTCCCTGGTGGATGTTGGTACATGCCGTGGCATCCTTGTCGAGGGGGCCCAGGGCAAACTTAGTGCCGTCGGGCACGATGCGTCCCTTCACCTGGGTGAGCGAGGCAGCGTGGTAGCCGAAGGTCTCGTCGGCGGTGATGGTGATGGTCTCATAGGGTCCCCAGATACTCTTGGAGCGCGAGCAGAGGGTACGTCCGTTGGGCTTGTAGTCAGTGGAGATGAGATAGTACATGCCATTGATCTTGTACATGTGGTGTCCCTCGCCCACGGCATTTCCCTCGGGGATGATGACGCGGTCGGTCTCCTCCTTGGGTCCGCTCATGTCGGGCTTGAGTTCGGTGCAGTGTACCTCACCGTAGCCGTGTATGGCATATATCTTGCCGTCATCGTCGAAGAGCACGCTGAGGTCATAGATGCGTCCCTCCATGTTGTGGTGCTTCCAGGGACCGCGGATGTCGGTACTGGTGTAGCACTGGAGCCCCTTGCCGTTGACGTTGGAGAAGACGTAGAACTGTCCGTTGGCATAGCGTATGGCGGGAGCCCAGATGCCCTGTCCGTATATCTCCTTGTGGTTGCGGAGCCAGAAGGCATCGTCCTCGAAGTCGAAGCGGTCGAAGCAGTAGCTGACGTTCTCCCAGTTGACCAGGTCGCGAGAGTGGAGGATGACGAGTCCGGGCACGGTGTGCATGGTGGTTCCGGCCAGGTAGTAGTCATCGCCGACACGGATGATGTCGGGGTCGGAGAACTCATCATAGAAGAGGGGATTGGTGAAGGTCCCATTGCCGTTGTCGGCCGTCCAGGACGTAGTCTGTGCTCCGGCAGGGAGTGCCAGGGAAGCGGCAAGGCAGAATGCCGCCAATAGTTTCTTTTTCATAAAAAGTGAATTTTGGTTAGAAAGTTTGCTGCAAAGGTAAAGAGAATTTTCTAAACGAACAAGAAAAGCATTGGATTAATTGACAATTCACTATGAATTGTAAGAGTTTTGAGGTTATAGGTTATAGGTTATCGAAGGGGTTATGGGGTTATGGGGTTATGGGGTTATAGTTCTCATCCACGATTGAGCAGCCATGACCATAACCCGAATACCGCCTCAAACCAGCAATAACCCCTTCGATAACCTATTAACCCAATAACCCTTTAACTATGAACTATATTCCCTTTTCCCTATACTGCGACGGGAGCATGCCGAAGAGTCGCTTGAAGTTGGAGGAGAAAGCCTTGTGGGTGTTGTAGCCGCACTGCTCTGCGATGACACCGATGGGAGTGTCCGTCTCGGCAAGCATGGCAGCTGCCCGTTTCAGCCGCACGTTGCGGATGAAGTCGGCAGGCGAGATGCCCAGCATGGTGCGCATCTTGGCGTAGAGAGCCGAGCGGCTCATGCAGGTGTCGGCGGCCAACTGATCCACGCCATAGTCCGCATCTGCCAGGTGCTCCTCCACGGCCCGCAGCATCTGTTCCATGAGTTGCTGCTCCTCGTTGCCCACCGTGATGCACTGCGGGTCTATGTGCGTCTGCTGTGCAAAGTTGTGACGAGCCTCCTCGCGCAACTCAAAGAGTTCGTTGACCCGCTTGTCGTTCTCCCGCTCCAGGGCCATGCGCTTGCGGCGCAGGTATGTCCTTGCGGCCACTGCGGCCAGAGCCACGAAAGCCAGTGCTGCCAGTGTCTTGGCCCATGCCGTGAGCCACCACGGGGGACTGACGCGTATGCCCAGCCAGGAAGTCTTGCCCCAGGCGCCGTTAGCAAGTGCCGCCTGTGCCTCGAAGGTATATTCGCCCGGAGGCAGGGCACGGTACTCCGCACTGCATTCCCCGCCTCCGTCCTGCACTTCCTGCCATTCCCCTTCCAGGGGAGACAGGCGATAGCGGTAGCGCGTATGCGAGGGCATGGCGTAGTTGAGGGCAGAGAAATGCAGGCAGATGCAGTTCCTGTCGTAGGTTGTGGAGAGAGGCTGCGTCGTGTGGCCCAGAGGGAGCGACGTTCCGTTCACCTCCATTCCCGTGAAGGTGACGCGCAGCGAGTCCCGGTAGGCAAGTGCCGTGAGGAGGCTGTCGGGGTGGAAGGTCACGGCCTCGTAGGAGGAAAGGGCAAGGACCAGACGGCCATCAGGCAACGCCGTGGCGGCACGCTCCATCGGGGCGCGGAGAGGGATGCCGTCCTCGGGGCCGAAGTTGATGACGGAGGGCGTGACGCGTGAGATGCCGCAGGACGTGCCGGCCCACACCTCTCCGTAGCAGTCCTCCACGAGACTGCGTATGCAGTGGTTGGACAACCCCTCTATGGTTTCCGTCTGCATCGTCTTGGGGTGGACGAGGAAAAGTCCGTTCTGCGTGCCTATCCACAGTCGGCCCTTGCGGTCCAGGATGGCACAGTTGTACTTGCTCGCATGACGGCGTATGGAGTCGGCCGGAGGAAAAGCCAGGGCACTGTCCCTGCGCGTGTCCAGGAGGAAGGCACCGTTCTGGGCATACACCAGTACCCGGTCCTTGCCGATGGGACAGGCACCCACCAGACGGCGGAAGCCCTGGAGGATGGGAAGCCTCTCCGTCAGCGAGCGATATTCCCGTTTCTCCGGCAGGAAGTAGCCCAGCAGGCAGAGCGAGTCACAGAGCAGGTAGCGATGTGGGTCCAGCTGGCAGATGAAGGTTGTCCAGTTGTGGGGGAGGGAGGGTGTGTTGCGCTGGTCGTAGAACATCCATGTCGAGTCCGTGACACATTCCAGTCCGTCGCGTCGGCAGTGCCACAGTTGCCCGCTGCTGTCCGTCGTGCTCCGTGCGCGGCCTATGAGAGCCGCATCCTGGCTGATGCGGGCAATGGGTCTGGAGGGAGGAAGGTACAAGATGCCCTGTCCGATGGTGCCGAGCCAGATGCCCTGCTGCCAGTCACGGATGGCCGTGGTGAAGCGCGTACCCACGCCGAGGCTGTCGAGAAGCATCCGCCATGCGTAATCCAACCGTTCGTTGGGAGTCTTGCCCTGCAGGAAACGCTGCACCTCCTTCCTTGTCGTGTGTGCCTTATAATTATATAGGAACGTGCGCGAGCGCACGTCAAAGAGATAAGCCTGATAGTAGTCATGCAGCCACAGCAGCGTGTCGCCCTGCCACAGGTGGGCATAGTCCTGGCTGAAGTGGGGCAGTGCCAGGCACTCCGTGCGGTTGCAGGGCAGGGTGGTGAATCCCTTGCCGTTGGAGAGGCAGAAGACACCCTCGCAGTTCACCAGAACCTCACCCGTAGGCAGGGGCACCATCTGTTGCACTTCAGCCGTCGGAAGGCCATCGACCGCTGTCCACCAGCGGGAAGGGGGCTGCGCATGGGCCGTGAGGCAGAGCAGGGGGAGGAGGAGGAAGTTGTAGTTCATAGTTTAGAGTTGATTTTAGTTGGTTTCCAAAGTTACGAAAAAAGTTTGGGACTGCGTGTTTTTTTTGTCCCAAAAATCGCCCTAATGATGGGTAATAACGTATAAATCATCAAAAAACACGTTTGCGCCCATCGTTTTTGGACAAATGGTACATACGGTTTATGTATGTTTTGGTAATTTTGCGTTCAAAACGCTAACCATACAAAAATATGAAAAGACTTTTCTCTTTCTCAGTCATGCTCCTGGCAGTGCTTCAGGGCATGGCGCAGCCCCTGGAGGAACACCTGCGTCTGCAGTTCTGTTTTGAATCTGTGTCTGGCAAGACCGTCACGGACTCCGTGTCCGGCATCAAGGCCACCCTCATGAGCCAGGCCAGCGTGGTGAGTTTCGGACAGCACCATGCCATGGACCTTGGCAGCCAGGGCGGCTACCTCAGCATGACAAGGAACGCGGGTGCGGTGGTGCGCGACCTCACGGACCTCACCGTTTCCGTCTGCTACCGTCTGGAACCCGGTGCCACGCTCACAGGCAACGGTTATTTCCTCTGGTGCTTCTCGCAGTCCTCGGCCAACTCCGAGACCGCCTCGCCCTATCTTGGCTATCGCCTCAATGCCCAGCGGCTGGCCATCTCTACCGGTGGTTGGGCCAACGAGACTGGCATGCAGGTCGGCACGCCCTCGGTGAGCGGCCGTTGGGTGCATGCCCTCTACCGTCAGAAGGGACAGACGGCAGAACTCTTCCTCGACGGCAAGCTCGCCGCCAAGGCCACGGGACTGGTCACGCCTGCCACAGCCTTCACCGCCGTTCCTACCTACAACTGGATAGGACGTTGCCCCTTCTCGGGCGACACCAACTTGAAGAATACCCTGGTGACCGCCTTCCGCGTCTATGACTGTTGTCTGGACGATGAGGCTGTGCAGACCCTTGTCGCCGAAGGCCGCCAGCTGGACTACGACTACAACTACGCGACTCCCGGTGACCTCACCCTGCTGCAGGAGACCGTCAGCACGTGCCGCCAGTGGCTCGACGGAGCCACTACGGGCTATGCCCCCAATGCCGTGGCCGAACTGCGCGACGGTGTGCTGCTGGCTGAGATGGAGCTCCGCAAGGGCAAGGCATCCGATGCACTCATTGCAGAGTACATCTCATCCCTGACCTCCCTGCTCTCCCAGGCGAAGGCCACGGCAGGCTATGAGGCCAGGAACGTATTTCCGCACAGCGATGACCATGGTTTCGTGCATCCCGGCGGCATCGTGTCGCAGGCAGATATAGACCGTGCCCGCCAGTTGCTGGCTGAGGGAGACGAGAAGGTCAAGGCCGCCTGGGAACGGCTCTGTGCCAACGAATATGCCCAGGCCGGCGTGGCCACGTGGCCCACGGAGACGGTCATACGCGGAGGTTCCTCGGGCCAGAACTACATGAACTGTGCGCGCGGCGCAGCCATGGCCTACCAGAATGCCCTCCGCTGGAAAATAGGAGGTACGCGCGAGAATGCCGAGGCTGCCGTGCGCATCATGATGCAGTGGGCACGTGCGTGCAAGGGGCTGGGAGGCGACACCAACATCTCCCTCGCCGCCGGCATCTATGGCTATGAATGGGCCAATGCCGCCGAACTCATGCGCGACTATGAGGGCTGGAGTCGTGCCGACTTCGAGGAGTTCAAGCAGTGGATGATACGCGTCTTCTACAACCCTGCCATCGACTTCCTGCGCCGCCGCCACGACACGTGGCTCAACTGGCGCTATGCCCATCTCGGTGAGCGTCCGGGCCACTACTGGTCCAACTGGGGGCTCTGCAACGCCCTCTGCGTCATGTCCCTCGGCATCCTCTGTGACGATGTCCACATGTACAACCAGGGTGTGTCGTTCTACAAGTACGACCACGTGGGTACCTTCCGCGACCGTTCTTCTGCCAGCGTCATCCTCAACGATGGGTGCAACGAGTTCATCGGCAACCTCGTTCCCGTGGTGCTGCCCGATGCACGCGGTCCCCTGGGCTATCTGGGACAGATGCAGGAGAGCGGACGCGACCAGGGACATTCGCTCATGGCCCTGGGACTGGCCTTGGACATCTGTACCGTAGGGCTCAACCAGGGGGATGACCTCTTTGCCTATATGGATGACCGCATCGCTGCGGGCACGGAGTTCGTGGCTGCCATGAACTTCGGGGGCGTAGCTGCCTCGTCGCTGCCCTGGAAGGACTACAACTACGCTGACTGCCGCGGCACCATGGGGGCTGCCTGGCAAATGACGGGTCCCAACACGGGAGGCGCCGGTGAACTGCGTCCCTTCTGGGAGCGCGTGCTGGGCTACTATGAGGGACTGCGCGGCATCAAGTTGCCCTACAGCGAGAAGGCCCGTGCCGCCGTGGGCATTGACGGCGGTGGCGGCAACTACAGCCAGAACAGCGGCGGCTTCGACCACCTGGGTTTCTCCACCCTCACCAGCTACCGCCCCGCCATCGGGGAGGCTGAGGGCATCACGCCGCTCTCGGGCGACATCATCTACCAGGGACAGACGCTCCGCAACCAGACCAACCTCGGCGGGCTGAAGTACAAATACGAGGCCGGGAGCACGCTGGCCATCCCTGCCGACGGGGCTGACATCACCCTCGTGCCGCAGTTGCCCGAAGGGGCTGAGGACAGCGGACTGTGGACGTGGAACACGGGACAGACGACACGCCAGATTACCGTCAAGGCCGACCGCAGCTACCTATACCGTGTCACCTATACGGCTCCCAACGGCACGCAGAGCCACCAGTCCTTTGCCATTGCTGTGAGTGGCGATGCCGACCCGGATGCCTTTACCGCCGAGATGACCCTCGACGGGGAGACGACGCAGCAGCAGGAGGTCACTGTCCTCTGCGGTTCCACGGCCCGACTGCGTGTGACGCCTGCCACGGGATGGACCGGCGACTATCTCTGGGACAACGGGGTGCGCGAGGCCGAGGTCGGTGTACCCTCGCTTGTGACCTCCCGTACCTATACCTGTCAGTATGCCAACCAAAGCGGAGCCGTCAGCGAGGGGCGTTTCACCTTCCACGTGGTACCTGCCCTGCAGACCATCGACGGCACCGTGACGGACGAGGCGTATGTCCTCGAAGGGACTTCCCTCACGCTCGCCCTCACACTCCCTGCCGCTGCCGACCCCGGGGAGGTGGTGTGGAGCGATGGTACGCGCGGAGCCTCCTGTGTCATCGAGTCCATCGAATCCGATCTGACCGTGACGGCCGACTATGACGGCCACACCTATACCTACACCCTTCGTGTCAAGCCTACCTCGGGCTATTCCTACTACCAGCTGCTGACTCCCGATCGGGGCTACCGGCGGATGACCTCTGCAGAGGAACTACAGCTTTGTGCTCCCGACCATTATTTCGTGCTGGCCAGTGAGGAGGCCGACCTCCTGCTGCGCCTCGACGATGCTCCCCTGAACGGCAACAAGGCACTTGTCCTCACGGCTCCTGCCGACCCGGCACGGGATGCTGCCAAGGTCTTCACGCTGGAGTATGCCGACCAGGCTTTCCACCTCCGCAACCTGGACTACGACGGCCTGCTGCTCCAGACCGAATGGAACCGTCCCGACCAGCTGCGCACGCACGACCAGCCCCTGCCCTGCGAGTGGAGCCGCCTGCTCTTCTCCTGCACGGAGGGAGCCTGGACGGTGGAGAACGGCAAATACCCCGGTCACTGGCTCGGACTGTGGCAGACGGCACAGGGCTACCGTGAGGGCGAGGAACTGGCCTGTGACAGGACGGGCGATGACGTGGTGCATCTGCAGATCTTTGCCATCGAGCGCACACGTTACCATGCCGACTTCCTCACGCCACAGGACGATGCCGCGGAGTCCATCACGGCCACATCTCTCCTCGTCAATCCCCAGTTCACGGGCAACGGCTATGGCTGGACGATGAGCGGTACGTGGGGCAACCAACGCTTCAACGGAGCCGTCGAGGTATGGCATTCCAGCCGTTTCGACTTCTCCCAGCAGCTCACGGGACTTCCCGCAGGACGCTACACCGTGTCGTGCCAGATGAGCGGCTATGGCTCTTCCTGCCAGGGCATGCTCTATGCCCGTTCGGCTTTGCAGACCGTCCAGGCCACGGCCACGGCCGACAATACGGGGAGCAGCTTTGATGCCGAGCGCGACAGGATGGCGGCCAACGAGGCTTACGGACGTATCTCCGTGGAACTGGAGGTGACGGACGGCACGCTCACCCTGGGTATCACGGACCCCACGGAGGGCACCAACTGGCTCGTGTGGGACAATTTCACCCTCACCTACAGCGGATCTTCCTCCGTAGGCATCACGCTGCTGGAAGAGGGCTCGTCGGAGGACAATTCATGCTATGACCTGCAGGGCAGGCGAGTACTGTCTCCTTCCCGTGGTCTGTACATCTGCGGTGGCCGTAAGTTCATCGTAAGGTAAAGGGTAGCTTTTAAGGTAGGTTCTATAAATTAGCTTTGATGGGATTTTACTCTATCTTCGAGCAGATTTCTTTGTAAGGGTGAAGCAGCATAGCAAGCTATGGTGCAACCGACGAACGAGCGAGAGGAGAGCCGAGCTTGCTCGAGCTATCCCGAGTGAGGAGGAGGAAGGCGAAGCCAACCGACGACAAGCCGAGAGCAATGTCAAGCTTGAATATTGCCAGGGCGCGGAGGAGGAAGACGAAGTCA